>CAZZGU010000262.1:0-3286 GCA_964653755.1 uncultured Nigerium sp.
GCGGCGTTCTGGCCCTGGCGCCGGAGCAGCCTCGTGGCACGCAAACCCTTGTTGCTGCTTCCGTACCTGGCGGCTCTCGCCACGCTCCTGCTCCTGGTGCGTGACGGCGTGGGGGGCCTCCTGGTGGCGGTTGTCGTCTACGGGGTTGTCCTCACGTCGATGGCGGTGCTCGCGTCCGGACTGGGGCGCCTGGCAACGGTCGGGGGTGCCCTGTTCATGCTCTCGGACGCGCTGCTGGCGATCAGTGTCTTCACCGATCCCGACCTCCCGGCCCACGGGGTGTGGGTGATGCTCACCTACGTGGTGGGTCAACTGCTGATCGTCGAGGGGGCGCTCGGGAACGCTCGGGCCGACGCCGCGCCCTTCGACGAGCGTCTCCGACCGGGCGGGAGATTCACGCGTCAAGGGGATGCGCGGGGACCTCGTTGATCGTCAGGCGGAGGATCCGGTGGGCTCTCCTTGCCACGCTCAGGACACCAGCGGCGCGGCAGAGGACCCGGTGCGCGCGGCTCAACCCCTGGAGCGCTTCTGCCGAGGTGAAGAAGGCCTCCTCCGTCACCTGGAGATTCGGGAACCATCGCTCAAGGTCGCGCGGATCGTCGATCCCCCACCGGATGGACGCGCCCGTCCCGCGCAGTGACGGGTGCCAACGGCCGGCCGTCCGGGCCGTCAGGGTGCTGTAGGCGTCGAAGAGCATGGTGTAGTTCCCGAGCCGCTCCCTCAGGCGGAGCAGGAGCGCCCTGATCTGCTCCTGCGTGAGGTACATCAGCAGACCCTCGGCCACGACGACCGCCGACCGGCCCGGTGGCACCTCATCCAGCCACCCCTTCTCGAGGACCGACCCACCGACCATCCGGTAGCAGGAATCCTCCCGGAAGAAGTTGCGCCTGAGCTCGATGACCTCGGGGTAGTCCACGTCCAGCCAGGGGATCTGGGGGCGGCCAAGCCTCTCGTACCTGCTGTCGAGCCCACAGCCCAGGTGGACGACGAGTCCGCCTCCTCCCGCGATGAGGCTTCTGACCCTCGAATCCAGCATCCTGGCCCTGATGCACATCAGGGTGTGGGTCTTCTCGGGGACGCGAAGCCTGGCGAAGTCGTAGTCCAGTTGCGCGACGATCTCCGCGGCCTTCCAGTCACCCAGCAGCGATGGCGTCCTCCCATGGTCCCGTGCCTTCGAGTACAGCGGTATGAGCAGGGTCTCCTTCTCCTGGGAGAGCACGATCTTCTCCACGGTTTCCCCTCCTGCCATGATCTGCGGTGCCCACGTCCAACCGCACTCCTGTCAGCGTCTCATCGCTGGTGTCAGCGTCTCATCGGTGGAGACGAACGTCACCGGCGTGGCCGAGCGCATTCCTGACATCCACAAGATCATCGCGACCCGGAATGTGCTCGTCCACGCATAACGTTTCCGCCAAGGGCGCCTGCATCGGCCGTGGGCCAGCGTTGTGGCCGCCGCGCAGGAGGCTGGCCTGGAGCCGCTCGTCGTCACGGATCGCGTGTGGCAAGGCGCGAGCCACACACTGCTCCACCTGGTCCGTCGAACCGGCGACGAAGACGTACTCGACATTGCGCAACTTCTTGACTTGACCGACCTTCTCTCCTGAGGGGTTGTAGATCCCGATCTGCGCACCGACATAGCGCTTGCTGTCAAAGGAAAGCAGACGCACATCCTCATGACCAGCGTCGCGGAGCGCGTGCATCATCTCGTCAGCAGTAATCCACGACTCGTCATTGTACGAAACCAGAAGCAGGTCAGCCTTAGCACGCAGCAGGAGGCTGCGAAACGCCTTCGGCATCTCGCGTTTCATGTTGAAGACGCTCTTGGTTTCGTCGTCGCGGGAGTCGACTCGCTTGCAGGCGATTCCGTAGTAGTCCGGAGCGTCCCATCGCACCAAGGTCTCCCAAATGTGGTAGTTCGTGAAGTAGCGGTGCTGGTTGTACGGCGGATCCAGGTACATGAGTTCCGTATGCGGGAGTTCATCCACTGTCACCATGGCGTCACCAACGACGGTTTCGCCAGACCCTCGCAGCAACTGCGGGAGAGTCATCTCCAAATCATTGTGAGCGCGAGGAGCCCAGTCCTTGAGATAGGCCATCTGCAGACCTGTGGTGGAATCCACCCGGTCCGCAGCAAGCATGAGGCTGGTGAGCAAGACAGGGAAGAGCAGGTGGTCTCGGTACTCCGCTTCGAGTAGGTCCCTGATCGCATCCACGCGGGCGCCGTTCTTCGGCTGGAAATACCGCGACTCCTCACAGAAGGTTCGCGTGAAGTATCCTGCCTTGCCCGGTACCGCATTGAGGCGAGCCAAAATGTCGAGCAGTTCCTCTCGATCCACCGACGCCGCGTCAGTGGCGATGTAACAGTCCGAGAGGATGCCGCTGTAGGTCGCGATGTCCGTGGCAGTGACATGCAGGCCTTGTCGCTTGAACTCCTGGGCAACGCGAGTCGTTCCTGTGAACAGATCGACGGCGGTGCGGGCTCCCGAGGCGTAAGCCATCGCTCCCAGCACCGGGACCAGGATGCGCTTGGAACCGATGTACTTGATCACGGAGCCACCTTACGGGTCGGATCTGACAGTCCTACCGCGGGAGTTGCTTGGCTGGCTCGGGTGTCGGGGTCATCAGCCACCGGTCGGCCACTACGGCGATGAAGTCGGCCAAGAGGTCCAGGTCGTAGTCCTCTCACACGAAGTGATGATCCTCTTCAAAGAAGGAGGGGTGCTTGGTGACGTATTTCTTCTGCGTGGCCAAACTCTCACACATCACCGTAATGAACGGGTGGCAGTCGAGGCCCGTCGGGGCGTGCAACTCCCCATACCGCCCGGCGATGATCCAACTCAACTCCCGAGGATGGTCCTCGATCAGCCACTCCGAGGGCTCCAAGATCTCTTGGAGCGCTTCGATGAAGCTCCCGGTGGCACCTCAGGGCAACTCCGGAATGCGGGAACGCGTCTCCCAGGGCCCCGACTTGGGAAAGGTCGCCGAGCCACTCTGCTCGGCGGTCCGCGGTCGGCGGTAGCGCATGGTCATCGGGACGCGACCAGATGGCAACTGGCCCGTCAGCCCCTACTCCGGCGCGGACTGGGGCCCCATAGACGGCAGGAGGGTGCAACGTTCCCTGGAGCCGGACGCGATGGCGGTTGTTCCGCGACAACCGTGTACCCACGTCGGGGATTATCTCGTGGAGGTACCGCCCGGGGACCCAGCCAAGGCCGGCGGAAACGCACTACCTTGAGTTCCTAAGGAAAGTCAAGCTGCCTGAGGGCTCCTAGACTTGGTGGTGGCA
>CAZZGU010000263.1:0-3272 GCA_964653755.1 uncultured Nigerium sp.
GACACGCCACTAGCGTCGATGGCGCCGTGATGGCCACTATCGGGTACGACCACTCGCGCACCCTTCGATTAGAGACCTCTCGTGGGCGACATTTCCATATCATGCATGGGAGTGTTCTCAAGTGACCTTGTGCGAATTGAAACTACAGATGAATGACGAGTTTCCACAACTCGATATTACGGAATCGTCGATCGGCAATTGCGTACCCTACGCTTTAACGATTCAATCGAGCGTATGGCCGGTCGCGATCTCCCTGATCGACGATCAGGGCACAGTCCGGATGTGGATTGATCGTTGCCCCATAATTGAACCGTACGGGACGTCCATCCTGCCGACGTTGAGAGAACTGGTCACAAGAGGCTTCAGTATCAAGCGACAGCCGTTGTCGGGATACGTCGAAGTACGTGTACCAAGTCTCGGGCCGGGCGTTCTCGGTGTCTCGGGATTTCGCTGGCCGATGATCCAAACTGAGGAAGTACACTGCCAGCCTCTCGTCGACCAAGCTGAGTGAATCGCCCTTGTTTCGTGGAGGCTTGGCTGGGTCGACTGGTACGCTGGAGCGACCGCCTCCACTCCGCGCTCGGCTACGTACCACCGGTAGAGTAGGATCGCTCGCCGCCGCCAGGAGGTCGCCGTGCTACATCGCGGGGGCCGAACAGGGGCGATCTGTAGAGCGAGTTTGTGGCTTGGAGCGCACCTGTCCGCGGGGAGTAGTCGGAAACCGTTAGGACGGATGTCGTGTTCGCTCGCAGCCGCGAGGACGCCATGAACCGCGAGCAGCACCTCCTCGTCACCGGGACAGGCTTGTGGCTCCAGGGGCCGACGTCTACGGCGTCCTGCGCCGACGTGGGCACGTCGTATCGCCGAGAATGTGGGAGGGATGGCATGGACGCCTTCGCAGTCGAGTGCGTCGTTGCCCGTCGGGTGCTCGCGACGCTTGACTTGACGGCGGTCGGCCTATGCTGAGTGCAGCCTTGGACGCGAGCCCCGCTCGTCCCTGGGTTCAGAGCTATTCCCCACGCATTTCCCACGGCAAGGTGACGAAGTGGCAATCCATCTGCATAAGTCCTTGTCAGGGGGTCATTATCGGCTGTTAGAAGAGAGCTTCAACTCCTCTCTCGCGCACCACGAACAAACCCGTTCTGACTTGGGAAACGAAGCCCAGTCGAACGGGTTTTTCCATGTCGTGCAACATACGTGAAACATCGGTTCTCGTTGACGTGGTCATGCGGCGACGACAGAGGTCGCGCGGAGTCACCTGTGGACGTGTGCTTGCGCGGTTCTTCGCTTCCACGGACCGGCCGCGATCCGGACTCGCCGGGGTTCCCACTCTCAAGTCGCGGACGGACACACTGACTGTCAGCCGCGACGGTCAGGATGTCGGTGAGATCCACGGGGGGAGTGGCGATGGGGCTGTTCAGCTCTCATTGATGGCTTGGCTCAGAGGAGAGCCATCTGGTTCGAAGACAGCCGGGGGATTGGGCGCACCGCCGAGGGGGGTGCCGTCCGATGGGTCGGGTTCATTGACGGGGGCTCGGTACGTCGTCCTGGATGTGGAGACGACCGGGCTGTCCCCGCAACGGGACCGCGTCCTCGAACTGGCCTTGGCGACAGTCGACGGGTCCGGGCGCGTGATAGAAGAATGGGCCACTCGAATCAACCCCCAGGGTCCCGTGGGGGCGACGCACATCCACGGCATCACCGCGGCCGACGTGGCACGCGCGCCGGTCTTCTCCGACGTGCTGGGCGAGGTCACCCACCGGTTGACTGGCGGTGCTGTGGTGGCCCACAACGCCGCCTTCGACCTCGCGTTCCTTCGAGCTGAGTTCGCCCGTGCTGGCTGGAAGATGCCCTTTCTGCCCTGCTTGTGCACGCTCGAGGCCAGTAGCTACTAGCTGCCGGGATTGTCCAGACAACGGCTGGGGGACTGCTGCAGGGCGGCAGGGATCCCCCTGGAGCATGCCCACGCAGCACTGGGCGATGCCCGCGCCACCGCACAGCTACTGAGGACGTTCATCAGCACCCAGGTCCCACCGTCGCCTCGTGCCGCGGACCTCGATCTGACGAAGGCGGCCACTACGGTCAGCTGGCCCACCGCACCGCACCCGGTACCCCTGTCCACCGCCGCAGACGCGGACTCGGTCCGGCCGACGCCGGCCCGCAGGTCGCCGGTCGTGATCGGCCGACGTGTGTGGTTGGGGGCGTCGGTGACGGTCGTGCCGGGGGTCCACATCGGCGACGGGGCGATCGTGGGTGCGGGTGCGGTGGTCACCCGGGACGTGCCGCCGGACATGATCGTGGCCGGGGTGCCGGCGAGGGTGATCCGCCCCACCGGGTACGAGGCGTGAGTCAGGGGCGCTCGCGAGTGTCGGAGCGTCTGGGCCCGGTCGTGGCGGTTGCTTGGTCGGGTCGCTCCGGGGCGATGGGCGCCGTGGTCCAGCTGGCGAGCAGGTGGAGGGCCCGCTCGGACGCCGATCCGGGTTCGGCGGCGTACGCCGTGAGGGCGACGCCGGTGTCGTCGCGCAGGTCGACGGTCTCGTAGGCCAGGTGGAGGTCGCCGACGACCGGATGGTGGAAGTGTTTGGTGCCGGAGGTGTGGACGCGGACGTCGTGGGCGCTCCACCGGCGGCGGAAGTCGTCGCTGCGGGTGGACAGTTCTCCCACGAGCTCGTGCAGGGCTCGGTCGTGGGGGTGGCGCCCGGCTTCGGTGCGCAGGTTGGCGACGGTGATGTCGGCGAAGAAGTCCCAGTCGGGGTAGAAGCGGCGTGCGGCCGGGTCCAGGAAGGTGAACCGGGCGAAGTTGGGTTTCCCGGTGTGGTCGGCGAGCAGGTCGCTGTAGAGGGCGCGGCCGAGGTGGTTGGCGGCGAAGAGGTCGCCGCGTCCGTTGGCGATGATGGCGGGAGCGTCGCGCATGGCGTCGAGGATCCACTGCAGCCCGGCTGACGGCTTCCACGGCTTGTCGCCGCGTCTGCGGGGGCGGGTCAGCAGGCTGCTGCCCTCGGCCGCACGGGCCAGGTCGTAGAGGTGTTCCCGCTCCGCGGCGTCCAGCTGGAGGGCGCGCGCGAGGGCGTCGAGGACGCTGGCGGACACCCCGGCGAGGTGGCCGCGTTCGAGGCGGGCGTAGTACTCGATGCTCACCCCGGCGAGGCTGGCGACCTCGCCGCGGCGCAGCCCGGGCACGCGGCGTTGTCCGACCACCGGCAGCCCGGCCTGTTGGGGGGTGATCTTCGCGCGGCGGGTGGTGAGGAACTCGCGTACTTCGGCTCGGTGGT
>CAZZGU010000264.1:0-3271 GCA_964653755.1 uncultured Nigerium sp.
TGCGGTGGGCGAGGAGGCTCGCACCGTGCGGGCCCCCACCGAGGCCGCGCTCGCGGAGCTGGTGAGGTCGGGACTGCTCGTGGCGGCGTCCGATGGCTGAGGTCGTTCACCGACTGCCCGGTCTCGCGCCGACGAAGGCGTCCGAACTTCGCTGACCAGCTTCTGCCCCACCGCTCCTCACCTGAGGAAGCGGCATTGCCGTCGCCATTCGGGCAGGGCTGTGAGGAAACGAATGCCCTCGGTACCCTGTGGCGACCGATGCGAGCGTCGGGATGACGCCACAAAGCGGATCTGGGGGAAACGCGCTGATGACGGCTTCGACAAGAGACGGTGTCCGGCCTGGTGCTGTGGTGACGAAGCCCACGCGCCGACTGGACATCCAGGGGATGCGCGCCGTCGCGGTGCTCATGGTGGTGGCCTACCACGCAGGCCTGCCACTGCCAGGTGGTTTCATCGGAGTCGACGTGTTCTTCGTCATTTCCGGCTTTGTCATCACCGCGATGCTGCAGCGCGAGTGGGACAAGCACGGGCGTATCCGTTTCGGAGCCTTCTACCTGCGACGGTTCAAGCGACTCACCCCGGCGCTGACGCTGACCGTGGCGGTCACGCTGGCGGTCGGCGCCCTCCTGCTCTCGCCGCTGGGGACCCAGCAGACGGCTGCCCAGACGGGGCTGGGTGCAATCCTGTTGAGCGCGAACTTGGTCATTGCCCGCACAACCGGGGGATACTTTGACGCTCCTGCGGAGACGAATCCCCTGCTCAACATGTGGTCACTGTCGGTGGAGGAGCAGTTCTACCTGGCCTTTCCGCTTCTGCTGGCCTCCGGTTGGGCGCTGGTTCGTCGTGGGTCGTCAAACCGGACACCGTACGTCATCGTGACCGGCGTCGGCGTCGCCTCCTTCGCCTTAGCCATCATCGGGTCCATTGGCGTAACGCCCTCGGCATCCTGGATGACCGTCCTCCAGAATGTCCTGTTGGGCTTCTACAGTCCGCTGACCCGCGCCTGGGAATTCGCGGCTGGCGCGCTGCTGGCCTTGGCGTTGCATCGAGGGCTGCAGTTCACCCGAACGTGGGTGCTCACACTTGGAGTGGCGGGTTCGATCCTGTTGGCGGTCTCACTGTCGATCATCTCCGGAGCGACACCCTTCCCAGGTGTTTGGACGCTACTGCCCGTGGCAGGCACGCTGGGCCTGCTGGTCGCGGGCAGCGGCGACCCCAATGCGGTCTCGCGGGCGCTGTCGAGCCCTCCGATGACACGAATCGGCGACTGGTCCTACTCGATCTACCTGTGGCACTGGCCGATGATCGTGTTCGCCCGCATCCTGTGGGACGGGCAACCGGCCCCGATCGTGGCTGCCGCGTTGCTCTCGATCATTCCGGCTTACGTGTCGTACCGGTGGGTGGAGGAGCCGATTCGCGCGATGCCCCTGCCCTCTCGGCCCCGGGTTGCGAAGCTTGTGGCTCTCACGGTGCTGCCGCCGGTAGCGGTGGCCAGCGCGCTGCTCGTGGCGGCTGCGCAAGGCTTCTGGTTGCCGGCAGTGAAGATGTATCAATCCGCTGCCATCGCACACCACTACGGCGCAGACAGTGGCTGCCACAGTTACGAGCCGCTCAGTGATGCGCAGCGAGCCAACTGCACCTGGAACGATGGCCTGCAGGGCGCCCCGGTGTACCTCCTCGGTGACTCGCACGCAGACCAC
Source organism: uncultured Nigerium sp. (assembly GCA_964653755.1). GTDB lineage: Bacteria > Actinomycetota > Actinomycetes > Propionibacteriales > Propionibacteriaceae > Propioniciclava. The sequence continues at coordinate 1,701 of CAZZGU010000264.1, forward strand.
ATCAGCGAAGCCGTCGTCACGGCAGGCCAAGGACGGCCGGTTGTCGTCTCCACAACCCCCAACTGTCCGTTCACCGCCGGCTATCTGGAACGACCCGCATCGGCCGCGTACCTAAATGACGGCTGCCGTGCCGACCTGAAGGAGAGCCTGCGCTATTTGCAGACGGCCGAGCCAGGGACTGTGGTTCTAGCGGCGGCGGACGGGTACTGGCGGGATCAGAAAACGATCTTCGGATTGTCACAGGAGACCGCAACTGCTGACCCCCAGCAGAAGCTCAACGCGTGGTCATCCAGCCTAACCTCCACGGTGGAGATCCTGAAGGCGGCTGGCCACACGGTCGTATTGGTGCAGGCCGTTCCGTCCAGGACTGGGGACTACGCATGGAATCCGGCGTCGTGCTCACTTCTAGATCTGATGAGTTCCCCGGTCGGCTGTGGGAAGGACATGCCGCTCGCCTGGGCTGAGTCGCAGCAGGGCACATCACGCGACGTGTTGGCTCGCGTCGCCGAGAACACCGGCGCACGGCTGGTGGACCCAGGCCCGACCATGTGTCCCGAGGCAATCTGCACGATTGATGCCGATGGGTTCGTTCGGCTGCGTGACACCGTGCACATCTCGGTTGGGCAAAGCCGTGCGCTGGCGCCCCTCTTTGAGAGCGCCATTCAGGACTCCCCGCGCTAGGTCGACTCGGGGAGATACCCCGCCCCATCCCATCAGACGCCTGCTGCGCCAGTCTCCAGTACGCTGACCGCCAGTCCTTCGGGAGGGGAAGCTGATGGCTGAACCGCTGCACGTCCTGTTCGTGTGCACCGCGAACATCGCACGCTCTCCCTACGCCGAGCACCGGGTGCGACAGTTGGTGCGAGGGGACACCGGTGTGGTCTTCGTCAGCGCAGGGGTGCCCGGCACGACGGGTCGCCCGATGGACGAGGCCATGCTGCGTGAGCTCAGGAAGCGGGGCGGGGCGGCGTCCGGGCATGTGAGTCGTCCGGTGGACCGCGAGCTCATGGAAGCCGCCGACCTCGTGCTGGCGGTCGAGTTCGGGCAACGGATGCGGCTGCTCCACGCCTGGCCCGTGGCGGCGTCCAAGGTGTACGGGTTGCGACAGGCGGCCGCGGCGTCCTTCGAGGGGGCGCCGGCTGGGCGCTCGTTCGTTGAGTGGCTCACCGAGCACGCGCCGCCCGACAGCATGGCGCTGGACGTGGGCGACCCCCACATGCGCGGACGCCGCGCCGCGCGCGTCGCCGCCGATGACATCGACGAGGCGCTGGCCGTGCTCCTACCGGCGATGCTGGGGCGTCCGGTGCCGATCGTCGGGGCGGGTCCGCGGCGGGCGGTTGAGGACCCTGCTCCTGTTCCCTGGTTTCGACAGGCTCAACCGACGGATGGTTTCGACGGGCTCAACCCGCGTAGAGCCGAGCCGCGATCGCGTCGCCTACCTCCGTGGTCGACCGCCGCGCCGCGCCGCGCGAGGTGACGTCGGCGTCCACGGCAGTATCGATGCGGGCGGCGTCCTCGGGCCTGGGTTCCGCGTAATTGGGTTGGGCTAGGTGCGCGGATGTGCGCTGTGG
>CAZZGU010000265.1:0-3263 GCA_964653755.1 uncultured Nigerium sp.
CACGGTCGCGTGATGGTGATCTGCGAGAACCCTCGGCACAAGCAGCGTCAGGGCTGACGCCCGCTGCAGCGGAGGGGGCGCGATCACCGTTGGAGCCCCTCCAACACAACAGAACAACGTGACAGCACACCCCAGGGGGTGTCGGCATCGCCGGCAAGCCAACCCCCCGGAACCACCCCCGGACGAAGGCCGGGGCCCGCGCTAGGCGGCACGGGACGCGTCACGCCAGAAACCTTCGAGCTCGGGAGACCGGGCGAGACACAACGGAAAGGTAACCGCCTGATGGCACGCCTCATCGGAGTCGACCTCCCGCGCGAGAAGCGCCTGGAGATCGCACTCACCTACATCTATGGCATCGGGAAGACCCGCGCCAAGGAAACCCTGGACGCCACCGGCGTCAGCGGCGACATCCGCGTCAAGGACCTCACCGACGAGCAGCTGGTCACGCTGCGCGATCACATCGAGGCCGAGTACGAGACCGAGGGCGACCTTCGCCGCACGGTTGCTGCGGACATTCGCCGAAAGATCGAGATCGGCTCCTACCAGGGCCGTCGTCATCGCATGGGCCTCCCGGTCCGCGGTCAGCGCACCCGGACCAACGCTCGCACCCGCAAGGGCAAGAAGAAGGCCGTCGCCGGAAAGAAGAAGGCCCGCTGATCAGCGGCCCGAGGACCAGGGAGTAAGACACACACATGGCAACTGCAGGCCGTACCAAGGCTCAGGCCGCCCAGAAGACGAAGATTCGCCGCAAGGAGAAGAAGAACGTCACCACGGGTCAGGCACACATCAAGAGCACGTTCAACAACACGATCATCACCATCACCGACCCCAACGGTGCGGTGATCACCTGGGCGTCCGCCGGCACCGTCGGTTTCAAGGGCTCCCGCAAGTCCACCCCCTTCGCGGCCCAGATGGCCGCCGAGGCCGCCGGCCGCCGGGCCATGGAGCACGGCATGAAGCGCGTGGACGTCTTCGTCAAGGGTCCCGGCTCCGGCCGTGAGACCGCCATCCGTTCCCTCGGCGCGCTGGGACTCGAGATCGGCCCGATCTCCGACGTCACCCCGGTGCCGCACAACGGTTGCCGTCCGCCCAAGCGCCGCCGCGTCTGAGCCCGAGCGAAGAAAGAAGGACTGAACAACCATGGCCCGTTACACCGGACCCATCACCAAGAAGTCCCGTCGGCTCGGCACCGACCTGGTCGGCAACGACAAGGCCTTCGAGCGCCGCGCCTACCCGCCCGGCATGCACGGCCGCGGGCGGACCAAGGAGTCGGAGTACCTGCTCCAGCTCAAGGAGAAGCAGAAGGCCCGCTACGCGTATGGCGTGCTCGAGAAGCAGTTCCGCCGCTACTACGAGGAGGCCGTTCGCAAGTCCGGCAAGACCGGTGAGAACCTGCTGCAGATCCTGGAGTCGCGGCTCGACAACGTCGTGTACCGCTCCGGCTTCGCCCAGACGCGCCGTCAGGCCCGCCAACTTGTCGTCCACGGGCACTTCCTCGTGAACGGCAAGAAGGTCAACATTCCGTCGTTCCGGGTGAGCGCGTACGACATCATCGATGTGCGTCCCAAGTCCGCCAACATGGACCCGTTCGTCATCGCCCGCGAGCTGCACCACGAGCGTTCCGTGCCCGCGTGGATGACGGTGCGTCCCAACCGGATGCGCATCCTGATCCACCAGTTGCCGACTCGCGACCAGATCACGGTGGACGTCCACGAGCAACTGATCGTGGAGCTCTACTCGAAGTGAGTTCCCGGTGCCCGGGCGGGGTGGTCCGGCTTCGGCCGCCCCGTCCGTGCTCCGCCTGAAGCAGGGCGAACCAGGGCACCCACGGCCCGCCGAAACGCCCTGCCTGGACGCCGCCACCCCCAGTCCTCCGGGTCCGGTACCGTACCGGGCCAACTTGTCACCGTCAGATAGCGGGCGGTGGAAAGGAAGAACCACATGCTCATCGCACAGCGTCCCACGCTGACCGAGGAGGTAGTCGACGACTACCGCTCCCGGTTCGTCATCGAACCCCTCGAGCCCGGGTTCGGGTACACGCTCGGCAATTCGCTGCGCCGGACTCTGCTGTCGTCCATCCCTGGCGCGGCCGTCACCAGCATCAAGGTGGAGGGCAACCAGCACGAGTTCTCCACGCTGCCCGGCGTCGTCGAGGACGTCACCGAGATCATCCTCAACATCAAGCAGCTCGTGCTGAGCTCTGAGGAGGACGAGCCGGTCGTCATGTACCTCCGGAAGGCCGGGGCTGGCGAGGTCACGGCCGCCGACATCGCGCCCCCCGCGGGCGTCGAGGTCTGCAACCCCGAGCTCCACATCGCCACCCTGAACGACACCGGCCGGGTCGACATGGAGCTGGTCGTGGAGCGCGGCCGAGGCTACGTCTCGGCGCAGCAGAACAAGAGCGCCGACGCCGAGATCGGCCGCATCCCGGTCGACTCGATCTACTCGCCGGTGCTCAAGGTCACCTACAAGGTGGAGGCGACCCGTGTCGAGCAGCGCACCGACTTCGATCGTCTGATCGTCGATGTCGAGACCAAGGCGGCGATCGCGCCGCGCGACGCCATGGCCTCGGCGGGCCGCACGCTCGTTGAGCTGTTCGGCCTGGCCCGCGAACTCAACCTGGACGCCGAGGGCATCGAGATCGGCCCGTCCCCGGTCGACGAGCAGCTCGCCGCTGACCTGGCCCTGCCCATCGAGGAGCTCAAGCTGACCATGCGCTCCTACAACTGCCTCAAGCGCGAGGGGATCCACTCGGTCTCCGAGCTCGTGTCGCGGTCGGAGCAGGACCTGCTTGACATCCGGAACTTCGGCTCCAAGTCGATCGAGGAGGTCAAGCTGCGCCTCCACGAGCTCGGCCTCTCGCTGCGGGACGCCTCGGGCTTCGATCCGCTGGCCGCCCTGCACAGCTTTGACGAGGACGCCGACGACTTCGGCGACGACAACGACCAGTACTGATACCGCACAGAGAGAAGCGCATCCATCATGCCCAAGCCAACGAAGGGTCCCCGCCTGGGCGGCAGCCCGGCCCACCAGCGGATCATCCTGGCCAATCTCGCCAGCCAGCTCTTCGAGCACGGCCGGATCACGACGACCGAAGCCAAAGCCAAGCGCGTTCGTCCGCTTGCCGAGAGCCTGATCACCAAGGCCAAGCGGGGCGACCTGCACTCGCGCAGGCTCGTGCTGAAGACGATCGGCGACAAGAGCGTGGTGCACACCCTGTTCACCGAGATCGCGCCGAAGCTGGCCGATCGTGAGGGCGGCTA
>CAZZGU010000266.1:0-3256 GCA_964653755.1 uncultured Nigerium sp.
GGGCCCCCGGCGCAGGGGTCGTCGCTAGCCGGATCCGCGACGGTGTGCTGGTCCGCGACGCCCGGGCCCTCGGGCGCGGCCTTCTTCGTCGACGTCACCGCGGAGTCGGGTCTCGAGGCGGCCCTCACCGGCCTGCGCGTCCATGCCGTCGCCGCGGGCGACGTCAACGACGACGGGTGGGTCGATCTCTTCGTGGGCAGCTTCGCAGACCGTGCGGTGGGCGAGTACGCGCAGCGGGGTGCCCCGGGCCCCGCCCCCGACCGGCTCCTGCTCGGCGGGCCGGCCGGCTTCCGGGTTGATGCGAACTTCCCCGCCGTGCACGGCAGAACCTCGGGGGCGGCCTTCGCCGACCTCGACGGCGACTCCGACCTCGACCTGGTCGTGGGTCGACAACCTCGCGAAGCCGAGCGCGGGCGCGCCCCCTCGGTGGTCCTGCGCAACGACGGCGGGAAGTTCACCGAGGCCGGGGTGCTCGACGCGGCTCGCGGGGCCCGGTCGATCGGCGTCGTCGACGTGGACGCCGACGGCCTTCTCGACCTGTTCCTGGTCGAGGACCGGTTCTCCGGGGGTTCCTCGGTGCTGTACCGCAACGAGGGCGGCCTGCGGTTCGCGGACGCCACCGCGCGCGTCGGGCTGCCCACGGACGTCCACGGCCTCGGCGTGAGCGTCACCGACCTCGACGGCGACGGACGCGGTGACCTCTTCGTCGCGGGCTCGAACCGGCTCTTCGTCGCCGACGACGACGGGTTCCGGGAGGAGACGAGCCTGGTGTTCGCCTGGGAGACCTACGGCGACGAGGACGACGTCGCCGGCGTGGCGGTCGGCGACCTGGACCGCGACGGGCGACCCGACCTGGTGCTCGGCCAGCACTACAACAGCACGATCGACTTCGGACGCCGCGTGCCCGTGCGCGTCTACCTCAATGACGGCCCCGCGGACGGCCGGCGCGTCACCTTCACCGACATCACCGAGCAGGCCGGGATCACGGGACTCCCCACCAAGGCGCCGCACGTCGAGATCGTCGACCTGGACGCCGACGGCTGGCCCGACATCGTGGCGACGGCCGCCACGGCCGACGGACTCGCGCCGATGGTCTTCCGCAACACGGGCCGCACCGGGCCGACGGGGGCGGGCGGCGTCCGCTTCGAGGCGGTCGAGGACGCCGGCGACCCGCGGTACTGGGTGACCGGGGCGACGTTCGACGCCGACCATGACGGCGCGCTGGAGGTCTTGCTCGGCGAGTGGGAGCCGGCTCGCGCCAGTCCGTTGCTGCGAGTCACGCGTTCGGCGGGGCACTGGCTCACGGTCGACGTGGGCCCGGCGGGGACGGCCGGGCTTGGTGCCGTGGTCCGGGTCTACGAGGCGGGTCACCTCGGCGATCCCGGGCGTCTCCTCGGTGTCCGGGAGATCACGGCGTCCACGGGCTACGGGGCCGGCGCCGAACCGGTCGCCAGGTTCGGGCTGGGTACGGTCGACCGCGTCGACGTCGAGGTGAGCCCGCGTGGGGCGGAGGCCATCACCGTCACCGGCCTGGGCGTGGACCGGCTCGTCCGCGTCGGCGCCCCCTGCCCGGGCTGAGGCCGCCGACGGACCGGCTTACAACTCGAGGCCGGGGTACAGCGGGAAGCCCTCAAGCAGCTCGGACGCCTGGGCTCTGACCCGGTCGGCGAGCCCGTCGGCGACGCTGAACTTCGCCTTGCCCGGCTGGCCGTTGGCGGCCGTGACCGGCGTGGTGCCGCGCAGGACGTCCACGATGAGGCCCGCGACGGCATCGAACTGGTCGGCGCCGAAGCCGCGGCTGGTCAGGGCGGGCGTGCCGATCCGGATGCCGGAGGTGTACCAGGCGCCGTTGGGGTCACGCGGGATGGAGTTGCGGTTCGTGACCACACCCGAATCGAGCAGCGCGGACTCAGCCTGCCGGCCGGTGAGACCGAACGTGCTCACGTCGATCAGGACCAGGTGGTTGTCGGTGCCGCCCGTCACCAGCCGGGCGCCGCGGCGCAGCAGGCCGTCGGCGAGGGCCTTGGCGTTGTCGGCGACCGCCTGGGCGTAGGTCTGGAACTCCGGACGCCGCGCCTCGGCCAGGGAGACCGCCTTCGCGGCCATGACGTGGGAGAGCGGCCCGCCCAGCACCATCGGGCAGCCCTTGTCGACGGCGTCGGCGTACTCCTTCGTCGACAGGACGAGCCCGCCGCGCGGCCCGCGCAGGGACTTGTGGGTCGTGGTCGCCACGACGTCGGCGTAGGGGACCGGATCCTCCTCGCCGGTGAACACCTTGCCCGCGACGAGTCCGGCGAAGTGGGCCATGTCGACGAACAGGGTCGCGCCCACGGCGTCCGCGATCTCGCGCATGCGGGCGAAATTCACCCGGCGCGGGTAGGCGGAGTAGCCGGCGACGATGATGAGCGGCTTGAACTCCCGGGCGTCGGCGAGAAGTTGGTCGTAGTCGAGGAGTTCGGTCTCGGGGTCGGTGGAGTACGAGTGCTGGCGGAACATCTTGCCGGAGATGTTGTGGCGGAAGCCGTGGGTGAGGTGCCCGCCGACGTCGAGGCTCATGCCCATGACGCGCTGGGTGTTGAACTCGCGGCGGAGGTCCTCCCAATCGGCCTCGGACAGGTCGTGGACGGTCTTCGCGCCGAGCCGGGCCAGCGTGGGGGACTCGATGCGCTTGTTGAGGATCGCCCAGTAGGCCACGAGGTTGGCGTCGATGCCGGAGTGAGGTTGCACGTAGGCGTGCTCGGCGCCGAACAGTTCGCGGGCGTGCTCGGCCGCGACGCTCTCGACGGTGTCGACGTTGGCGCAGCCGGCGTAGAAGCGGTGCCCGATGGTGCCCTCGGCGTACTTGTCGCTGAGCCAGTTGCCCATGGTGAGCAGCGTCGCCAGGGACGCGTAGTTCTCGCTGGCGATGAGCTTGAGGGAGCCGCGCTGGTCCGCGAGCTCGGAGCGGATGGCGGCGCTGATGCGCGGCTCGACCGCCTCAATGAGAGAGAGGGCCTGGGTGTAGGCGCTGGACGCGGTGGCTGCGGGATCGCTCACGAGAGGGGCTCCTTGTGCGGTGGACGCGCACCAATCTAGCGAACCTCCGAGGCCGCGGCAGCGGGGGGTTCGGGCGGAGCGGGGTACGGTGGGGGCGACATCCCCATGCTGAGAGGGCGCCATGAACGACCAGCCTGCCGCCGGCCCATCCCGAGACGAAGCGACCCAGCCGGACGCGAGCCGGCCGGACGCGAGCCAGCCGGACGCGAGCCGGCCGGAC
>CAZZGU010000267.1:0-227 GCA_964653755.1 uncultured Nigerium sp.
ATGACGCGAAGGGCGCTTCGGAACACGACCACCGGTAACGGTGAGGACGGTGCCCTTGGCACGTTTCTATTCGCTATGACGCGAAGGGCGCTTCGGAACCCCGCCGTCGCGGTAGCATCACTGACGGCCTTTGGGTTTCTATTCGCTATGACGCGAAGGGCGCTTCGGAACTCTGTGGGTGTTCGCCTACAGCCTGGCCGCCGCGCTGATTAGTTTCTATTCGCTAT
>CAZZGU010000267.1:253-3239 GCA_964653755.1 uncultured Nigerium sp.
AGATATTAAAAAAAATGTACAAATGTGTTTCTATTCGCTATGACGCGAAGGGCGCTTCGGAACCCCTCCCCCTCAGAGGGGCCTCTGGCTAGCCCTGATACCGGCACTCTACACGCGAGGCCGACAACCGTACGGCTCCCGCGTCCCAGAAGGCCCCCAAAGCAGCGTCCGTCCTTGTCGGCGGCCCGCACGCGAGACGTCAATCGAACAGGTTCGCGCACACACCCCTCACCTGCCTCGTCAGAACACCGCCCAGTGGGTGACGGCGTCCGGGACGTGTCCTTGCCCGAGCGGGATGTGCGCGTCCCAGCAAGTGGCACATTGCCGGAAGAACAGGAGCGAATCAGTGTCCGGGTCGATGATTCCCAGCGCACGCCGACGCAACTCCTCAAGGCCGTCGTGATCGACCATGATCACGAACACCGATTTCTGCACCCGGTCTCCCACCGTCTGGAGCACCGCAGCCAGGTGCGCCCGTCGGTCGTCCTCGCGGACGTCGTAGGCCGCAATCAGGGTCAGGGCCGCCATGACAAGCCGTTCCAGGGCTCCTCGGCGTCCATGATGGCGGCGCGCAGGCGCTGTGCCTGGCGGTAGAGGTGTCGGCGACGACTGCCCGCGAAATCCGGCAGGGCACCCCGCACTTCACCCAGCAGGCGGCGTTCGTAGGCGTCCACGATGATCTCCTTGCCCGCCTTGGTCAGGATCACGCCGCGACCTTCCTCACGGCGTCCGTGCTCGGCCCCCAGCCGCTGCCGGACGGCAGCCTCCACCACGACCTGGTCGACGATCCAGGGCCGGAACTCCTCCATAAGATCGAGGGCCAGGCTGGCGCGGTTGTCCTGGTCGGCGTGGAGCAACCCGAACGCGGGATCGAGGCCGGCCGCGTGCAGCGCAGTGACGCATTCCCCGAGCAGGATCGTGTACAGGTACGACAGCGCTGCGTTGATCACATCCTGGGGTGGCTGCCGCGAACGCTCCCGGAACTGCACCGGTTCGGGCACCAACTGCCCCAGACACGGAAAGTAGAACCGCGCCGCGGCGCCCTCCAGGCCCATCAACTCCATCGGCGTCGTTGCTTGCGGAACCATCGCAACCAGCGCCTCGAGTTGCGCGACGGCGTCCGCAACCTGTTCGTGGTCCGGGCGGCGGTTGAAGCGCTCCAGCAGCACCTGCTGCTTGGAGATCTTCGCCAAGACGATCTCCCGGGCGATCCGCAACCCGTTCGGACCATCGGCTGCCGCGATCTGGGCGCGCACGCGGGCAGGGCGGTAGCGGCGCCCATGGCTCAGCATCGAGCCCAGGTAGTTCCCCTTGCGCGAGGCGAACACGACGTCGACGTCGTTGCCGAGCGCCCACGACCGGATGCCGGCGCTCACCCCTACCGAGCCGAAGCACACGATGCGCGCCACCTGCGACGAGGGGACATCCAGGAGGGGCGCATCGTCCTTGGATTCCACGATCACCCGCCCCGCCGCCGTACGCACCCGGCCGCCCTGATGGCCCACGTACAGGACGCGTTCCTCCGGCTCCGGGACTCGATGATCGTCCAGGTTGGGCGGATAGCGCGGCCCGAAGTCCTCGCCGAGGAAGGTGAACCCCTCTTCGAAGGTGGTCACCCTGGTCTTGGCGGCGTTCAGTTCCATGTCATGAACCTTCACAAGAGCGGACGCCGCACGCGCGGCTTCGTGGGCATCGGCATCGGTGGCGACGGCGACGAGCATGTCGTCGCCGTAACGGATCGTCGGGAACCCCGAGCGCAGCATTCCGCGGTCGAGGTCGGCGAGGACGAGGTTCGCCAGCAAGGGGGAGAGCGGGCAGCCCTGCGGCAGACCCGTGAGGGCGCGGAAGCCGCCAGTCGGGGCCCGGTAGGTGCGCGCCAGCAGGGCGGCGACGACGTCGACGAGGCGGTCGTCTTCCACCAGGACGGTGAATCTGCGCAGGGCGGTGTCCTTGGGGATGGACGGAAAGCAGTCCCGGACGTCGGTGCGCAACACCCATCGCAGGCCCTCGTCACGCAGCGCAGTCACCGCCTGCACGGCGTCCGCGACTCCGAGGCCCGGGCGGTAGGCGTAAGCGGCCGGGCCGAGGTGGGGATCCACGATCGGGGACACGACGTCGAGGATCGCCCGAGCGACAATGCGGTCACGGGTGCGCGGTATGTGCAACTGCCGCTGTTTGTCGTCGCCCTCCAGGGTGACGGGAGTCAGTTCACCGGGCACGTAGGTGGAGGCGTGGAGCTGGTCGGCGAGCGTGGCGAGATTCTCGTCCAGGTTCTCAAGGAACCTGGCGGAACCCGCTGAAAGCAGGGCGTCCTCCTGGTCATTCTTCAAGACCGCCAGCCAGGCCTTCTTCAGGGCGTCGACGTGGAACGCACGCTCTGCCAGCCGACCCACCACGCCCCCCAAGGAATTGTCGTCGCCTTCTGCCTGCATCCTGCCAGCGGGGCTTGGTCCTGCGGAGGCGAATCAGGGAAGTGTCCGTCGCGGCGATGCTCAGGGCATGTGTGAGCCAGCCATGGCCTGATCGAGTCAGCCCGCACGAGTCGAAGCCAGTGGGCCGGGCATTCGCTGCTGCGCGAAGGCTCGTAACCGACGCCCCCACAAGGAGTACGGCCAGGTCTTCGAGATTCAGTTTCTATTCGCTGCTACGCGAAGGGTGCCTCGGAACGTGACCGTCAACCAGGCGGGCTACACGTCCAACACGGTCTCCCTGGTTTCTATTCGCTGCTACGCGAAGGGTGCCTCGGAACCCATCGCACAGGCCACCGAGGCGGCCCCGGTGGTGAAGTTTCTATTCGCTGCTACGCGAAGGGTGCCTCGGAACTTGCATTCGAGCATGGCCAGTTGACGCTGAGCGTTTCTATTCGCTGCTACGCGAAGGGTGCCTCGGAACTGCTGGAAATCATCGTCGCGACTGTGGTCGCGTTTCTGTTCGCTGCTACGCGAAGGGTGCCTCGGAACAGCAGTAGTGTCCATCGTAGCAGGCA
>CAZZGU010000268.1:0-1869 GCA_964653755.1 uncultured Nigerium sp.
GAGGATAACTTGGGGCTCAGCCGATTTTCTCCCATCCCCGGGCGTATTTTTGAGACGCATGATTCCGCGCTTCGATTTTGGCTTGAGCTGATAGCAGGCGGCAAACTCATTTCCTCTTTCCACGTCACCCATGTTGACGCGCACAGCCACCTATCCTCCTATGCCTCGTCCTTCCTTCAGGTGCCGCTTGACGAGTGCGTGAGCTTTGACGAGATATTTGAGCGTATTCAGGGCTTCATTGCGGACAACGCCGTCAAAGAGGGCGAGTGGGTATTCGCGAAGGCGTGTGTGGACGGCTCCGGTGGGCGTGAGCTGACTGGTGTAGAGGCCGAAGCTCGTGGCGTGGAACGGTGGGCCCTCCCATGCGCGGTGGCGGCGTAACCACTCGGAGGCAAAGCCCGGTGATGCGTCGCGATGTAGGCGAGCGAGGGTGGCGTGCGGGTGGGGTTCGGGCACGGGAGTCCTCCTGGTCAACGGCTCACGGCGGGGGCCGGGACCGGCCTGGCCGGGAGTTCGGCACGCTGGCGGCTGGCGCCGTCCAGCCGGACGGGAGCAACCCGCTCCCACGGTTCGGTGGGCGTCGGGCTGCGGTCGGCGACCGCGGGCGTCCGGGACCGGGTGACGGCCTGCTCGACAGTCGTGGTGAGGTCGCTCAGGGCGGCGTCCACGACGGTCGGCTGGGGTTGGGTGACCTTCAGGATCTGGTCGGCGCACCCGATCACACGAGTGCCGGTGGCACGCAGCACGTCCTCCACCGACGGTCCGTCCGGACCGGTCGCCTGGTGCGCCCAGCCGGCCACGTAGTTGAACGTGTACTGGGAGGCATCCAGACCATGCGCCTGGACGACCAAGAAGGAGACACTCTCGGCTTCAACCTCCGCGACCCCACGGCACGCGAACCCTTCCCGCTTGCCAGGGTCATGGAGGACGACGTGGGCGGCCTCGTGGGCGAGCGTGCGGGTCGACTGGGCGTCGTCGACGTCGGCCCGGACCCGGACCTGCCGGGAGTCGAACATCGTGATCCCGTTCGCGCCACCACAATCGCCGCGCGACACGCTGTAGCCCTGCGCCTCCACGAACCCTTGCAGGGCGTCCCACAGGCCGGGTGGGGCTTGCCCGGTCAGCAGCTTGGCTTCCGGCGGGGTCGGCAGCGGGTCGCCATCGGTGGCCGACACGTCGAACACGCTGACCGGCTTCACCCCGACCATGCGGGTCTCGAGGAGCGGCTGCCCGGACGCGTCCCGCACCGGACGGCCCGAGGCGTCCAGCACCTCGACCCGACGCGTCACCGGCCCCAGCACCTTGATGGCCTTCTCGCCGCGGCGAACCTGGCGTCCCTTCGCCTGCCACGCCCGATACCCGGCCACCAAGGTGGCGTCCGGTCTCTGGGCCAGCAACAGGCAGATGTTGTTGAAGCTGTACTGGTGGAACGACCGCGCGAACGTCAGCCACGCCTGCCAGCCGCCCTGGCTGTCCAGCTTGCCGACCTGGGCAGCCAACTGGGCGTGCATCGCCTCCAGGGTCTCCTGCCGGACCCGGTCAGCCTCGGCGCGATCGAACCCCGCCCCGCGTCGAGTCATCGCCCTCACCGGCCCTGCAGGTCGGCGACCTGGGCCAGCAGGTCCTCCACCAGTTCGGGGGCGGCGCCGGCGTCCAGCAACTCCTCGGCGCGGGTGAGGAGATCCTCAACAACCAACGGGACATCGGTCAGCACAGGGATCGGGTCGATGCGGGTGTAATCCACGGATGCCTCCAGGGAAGAGTCCTTCACCCTCCCTAAGCACCCGGACGCCGCCCCGGCGACCACCCGAACCACGCTGATTTGCGGCCCAGAGTCTCGCTGGCCTATCGGTCGGAAGACGCTACGCT
>CAZZGU010000268.1:1879-3232 GCA_964653755.1 uncultured Nigerium sp.
GGGAAGAGTCCTTCACCCTCCCTAAGCACCCGGACGCCGCCCCGGCGACCACCCCACCCACGCTGATTTGGGCCAAGTGCCAGTCGGCCTACCGGTCAGAAGACGCTACGCTCGCAACAGCGGTCCTCGTCCATTCCCCCCGGGCGAGGACCGCAAACGTCCCGGCAGCGGATGAGTACGTGCGCGCCTGCCATGGCATGCGATGGAGCTGCGTTTCGGCGAGAGTGTCGCGGCTGACGTTGCGCAGCGCTTCTGCTGCGACACGGTCTGTAGGCGCGTAGCGTTTCAGATGAGGCGGGGTCGGGCAGCGCCCTCGACCGCGACGACGTTGCGCACTACCCAGTCCGCCCTCGCTGGGAGGGAGTCGACAATGCGCGCGTGGAAGACATTGGTGGGCTTGGCCGCGTCGGCGAGCATCGTGGCGGGAGGGTTCGCTTGGTGGCGTCGGGCGAAGACGTCGGAACTTGTGCAGCCGTCAGGTGATGCCATCTTCTCGTTGTTCCTGCCCGGTGGGCCGCAGGGGTACTGGTGCAACGGGCCCCTAGGCAAAGTGACCGCCAGGCTCATGCCGATCATCGAGGCGGGCACCTATCGGACCGTCGCCGGAATGCTAGATCTGCGTGCAGACGACGAACTGCTCGACATCGGCTGTGGGCCCGGCGGGTTCCTGGCCGCCGAAGCACGACACGTCCGCCGGGCCGTCGGCATCGACGCCTCCCCACTCATGTTGCGTGTGGCGTCCCGGCGGCTCGCTGATCGGATTGCTAGGGGCAGTGTGGAGCTGGTGCAGGGCAATGCGGCCGCGCTGCCGTTCGGCGACGCCGAGTTCTCCGCCGCGGTCGCCATCTACGCACCCGCGAGCCCCACCGAGGTGTTCCGAGTGCTGCGTCCCGGCGGCCGGTTCGTCCTGGCCGACCCCGAACCGGCCAGGAAGCCGGCCGACGCCTCGGCCCCTTCCTGGGGGCGTCAACTGTGGGGCGAGGCGGACTACCGACGGATGCTCGAGGGGGCTGGCTTCACCGCTCTGGCCATCCACTTCGATCGCGGCGGCCTGTTGGCCCGCGGCTGCAAGCCCACCCAATCCACCGCAGGATCGGACGCCCAGGAGCAACAGCACAAGCGGCTGCGCCCTTGACACCATTGGCACTTGTTGTTGACCGCCGATGGGGTCCAGAAGATCCCCTGAGACCCTTTCTGATGCGGCACGACGACGAGCGGAAGAGGTCTTGTGGTGCCGTTCGCAGGATGTCCGCCACGGTGCCCCTGCGCGGCCGGGAGGACCAGTTCCCTGGTCGCGGTTGCCGATGTTGAGGGGACCGGCGACCATTCACTGGTGACCATTCCCCCGGATCA
>CAZZGU010000269.1:0-2626 GCA_964653755.1 uncultured Nigerium sp.
GCCCGCCTGGTCGGAGACCAGGCAGGCCTTCACCTTGCTCACCGGTTCGGTCGAATCACCCCAGGGCGGGGTGGGGGGTGCCGGGGCGCAGGCTGTGAGCACGACGCTGACCGCAACTCCCAGCGCGCTGAGGACGAGTCCCTTCCGCACGGCGGCCTCCTTGCCATCGACAGGTGCAGGCAGGCAGGGCCTGTGTCGGCATGCTAGGGCACGAGATCGTCCGGCAGAACCCCCTCACGCCTCACCGCGGTGCTGGCCCTCTGTCGGGGAACGCCCTTATCGTGGTGGGCTACTGGCTCTCTCGAGGAGGTCGTCGTGGACGCACTCGCCACCGCCCGTGCCTGGCTGGACGCCGATCCCGACCCCCGTGACCGGACCGAACTGGCTGAGGTCGTCCGCCGTGCCGAAGAGGGGGACGCCGCGGCCGAGGCCGACCTGGCCGACCGCTTCGCGGGCGAACTCACGTTCGGCACCGCGGGGCTCCGCGGCCGCATCGGTGCCGGCCCCAACCGCATGAACACCGCCGTCGTGACGACCGCGACCGCAGGCCTGTGTCGCGTCCTGCGCGAGGAGCTCGGCGAGCGCTTCCACGTGGTCATCGGCTACGACGCCCGGCACCGCTCGGACACCTTCGCGCGCACCGCCGCCGGGGTCGTCGTCGCCGCCGGGGGCCGGGCCTCGCTGATGCCCACGCGGTTGCCGACGCCCGTGCTGGCGTTCTCACTCCTGCGCCTCGACGCGGACGCCGGCGTCATGGTCACCGCCTCGCACAACCCGCCCGCCGACAACGGCTACAAGGTCTACCTCGGACGCCGCCTGTCCGAGCCGGGCGCTGGCGGGGCCCAGATCGTCCCGCCCATGGACGCGCGCATCTTCGCGGCGATCAAGGCGTCCGGGCCGGCGGCAGGGGTCGCGGTGGCGGCGTCCGGCTGGGAGACCGTCGCGGAGTCGATCGTGGACGACTACGTCGGCGAGGCCACCAAGCTGGTCGGCGAGGGCCCGCCCGGGCCGCTGCGCGTCGCTTTGACCGCGATGCACGGCGTGGGAGCCGCGGTCGCGCTGCGAGCGCTGACGGCAGCAGGGTTCACCGACGTCCACCCGGTCGCGGAGCAGTGGGAACCCGACCCCGACTTTCCCACCGTCGCCTTCCCCAACCCGGAGGAACCGGGCGCCCTCGACCTCGCGATTGCCACGGCGTCCCAAGTGGACGCCGACCTCGTGGTCGCGCTCGACCCGGACGCCGACCGCTGCTCGGTCGCGATCCCCGACCAGGGCTCCCCGAGCGGGTGGCGCCAGTTGAGCGGGGACGAGATCGGCGCCGTGTTGGGGGTACAGGCGGCCGCGGCCCACGACGGCAACCCCTCGGCGGTCCTGGCGCGCTCGCTCGTGTCGTCGTCACTTCTGGAGCGCATCGCTTCCGCCTTCGGGGTGCGAAGCGCCCAGACGCTCACCGGCTTCAAGTGGATCGCACGCGCCCCCGGCGTCGTCTACGGCTACGAGGAGGCGATCGGCTACTGCGTGAACCCGGAGGTGGTCCGAGACAAGGACGGCATCACGGCCGCGCTCATGGTGTGCCAGTTGGCCGCGAGCCTCAAGGCGGACGGTCGCGGCCTCGACGACCTGCTCGCCGACCTCGCCGTCGCGCACGGCCTGCACGCCACCAGCCCGCTCACGTTCCGGGTCGAGGATCTTTCCTTGATCGGGGAGGCGCTGGAACGCCTGCATGCGGCGCCGCCGACCACCCTGGCCGGTGCCCCCGTGGTGGAGACTGCCGACCTGTCGCTGGGCTGGGCCGGGCTGCCGCCGACCGACGGGATCCGGCTGGTGAGCGACAGGGCCGACCGCGTCGTGGTGCGGCCGTCGGGGACCGAACCCAAGCTGAAGTGCTACCTGGAGGTGGTCGAGCCTGTCGGGACCCTCGCCGAACTGCCCGCCGCCCGCGCCCGGGCTGACGAACGCCTCGACCGGATCAAGGTCGAACTGCAGGAGGCTCTCGGTCTCTGACGAGGATTCGGGGGTGAGGTTCGTGGCCATCCGGCCCCGGCCTGGTTCAGGCCAGCTCGAGGGCCATCACCCCGTCGGACTCCTTGAAGCCCATCGAGTCGAGGTACCGGCGGTGTTCCGGGGTGCCCGGTTCGGTGAGGAGCCGACGGATTCCAGCGCGCCGAAGCACTTTCGAACCGGGCCCGTAGAGCCAGCGTCCGAGTTGCGAGTCGCGGTAGGCCGGAGTGACATAGTCGAGGTCCACGCGCAGATCGTTGCCCTCGTGACGTCCGATCAGGACACCGGCCGGCAGGCCGTCCCGCGTCAGGAGCCAGGCGGAATCCTTGCCGGCCAGAGTGAAGGCGGGCTGGAACTTGCGCAGGTCGTCCTCGCGAGCTCCGAGGAAGTCGGCAAGGAACGGCGCGTCCACCGCGATGGGCACTGCACCCAACTTCTTGTCGGAGGAGAACTCCTTCGTGAGGTACCAGACGTTCAGGACCGCGATGATCGCGTTCGCCAGCACGACGGGGATCGCGGGCAGCATGAGCCCGTAGATGACGTAGGCGATCGAGCCGGCCAGGGAGATGAAGCGCAACTTGACCACCGAGGTCATGGCCAGCGAGGTCACCACCAGAATCGAGGC
>CAZZGU010000269.1:2636-3202 GCA_964653755.1 uncultured Nigerium sp.
GACGTATCCGATCAGTTCCACCGTGTCGAACATGGGGGCACGGTAGCCGCTGCGGCGCGGGCGCGGGTAGGCCGGGGAGCCGGGTCAGGGCCGACTTCCGCCGCGCAGTTGACGCGCTGTGGGTCCCAGGAGCCGAATTCGGCCATTTCCGCCCACAGCGGGTCAGGTACGCGGCAGACATGCCGGTCCACCCGCTTCCATCGCATGCCATGCTGGCTGCATGACCGAGCAGCAGCCCTATGAGGTCGTGCAGCAGCACGACGGGTTCGAGTTGCGTCGCTTCCCCGCCCACCTGGTGGCCGAGGTCGAGGTGGAGGGGTCGTTCGCCGACGCCGGCAACCGCGCCTTCGGGGTGTTGGTCGGGTTCATCGGAGGGCGGAACACCGCCTCCTCCAAGGTGGCCATGACGGCGCCGGTCCTGCAGGAAGCCGCTTCGACGAAGATCGCGATGACCGCCCCCGTCGTGCAGGAGCCGGGCACTGACACGGGCCGACACGTCGTCGGATTCGTCATGCCCGCCGCCTACTCCCCCGAGCGCATGCGCCAGGCCACCGCCCTCCTGGATC
>CAZZGU010000270.1:0-3185 GCA_964653755.1 uncultured Nigerium sp.
GGCAGCAACCACAGCATGTACTGCGGCGAGTACACGGTGTTCACCACCAGGAACAGCACCACCGCGAGGAACGCGACCTGCGCCACCCGGGGCCTGCGAGGCGCCCACCACGACAGCGCCGCCAGCCCCGTCAAACCACCGAGCATGAGGGAGGCCTGCAGCAGGGCAAGGTTCGCCGGCTGCCAGCCGGCGAGCGACAACACGTACCACACCGACCCGAGGTCGGCGGTGCGTTCGGCGTTGAAGGTCCAGAAGTGCAGCCATCCCTCGGGGGCCGCCAGATACACCGGCAAATTGACCGCGACCCACGTCACGGCTGCGCCCAGCACCGTCCGCCCCAGAGCGCGCCACTCCCCCGCTCGGGCCGCCAGCAGCACGAATGCGACCAGGAGCAGGACCGGGTACAGCTTCGCCGAAGTGCCGAGGGCGACCAGCACTCCGGCGAGGCCCGGACGCCGGCGCGCCCACGCCAGCAGGGCGGCGGAGGCGAGGAAAACGACGAGCATGTCCCAGTTGATGAGGGCGCTCGCGGCGACCAGCGGGCTGGCAGCGACCATGACGGCGTCGCCGGGCCGGGCGAAGCGCAGGTGGACGCCGACGAGGCCGAGGAAGCAGCAGAACAGGGCAGTCGCGGTCACGCCCAGGAACGCCAGGTCGGGACGGTCGCCGGGCAGCAGTCCGGAGAGCTGCCTGCTCAGCCACATGAAGGCGCCGGTCAAGACCGGGTACTCGAGATCCACCTGCACGTACGGCAGGAGCGCCTGGTCGATGCCCCGGTGGCCCCAGAGGGCCACGACGTCCGAGTAACACATCGCGTCGTAAGCGCGACCGGGATCAGCGATGCAGGGCCACTGACGCAGCATGGCCACGAGCCAGATCGCGGTCGCCGTACCGAACGCCCAGGGGGCGGGCGCGTACCACGCCCCCGTTCGCTGCGCACGGCGTCCAGTGGGGAGGAACGTCGGCACTTCGGGAGTCATGCGGGCAACGCTACGACGTCGGACCGACAGTGCCCGGGCTCCCGCGCCTTGCGTCGGCCGCTACTCCTCCGTGTCGTCCTGGCCACGGCCGCGGGAGCTCGTCGGCTCGCTGGTTGCCTCGCTGGTCGCCTCACTGGTCGGCTCCTGGGTTGCGTCACCGGCGCCGGGACCGCGGGTGGGTTCGGCGCTCTCCTGGTCGTCACGCCAGCCAGGCGTCCGTTCGCCCTCCTCGTCCGGAGTCGGGGTCGGGGTGCTCGTGAAGGTGGGCTTCTGGGTGGAGATCCGAACGGTGGGCCCCGGGAAGTTCACCCTCGGAAGCCCCTTCTGGGCGACCCTCATGTACGCCAGCCACGTGCTGGCCGGGTAGCCGGAGCCGTAGAAGCCCGACGAGAATTCGTCGAGGTTGCCGTTGCCGTCGTCCCCGGCCACGAACATCACGGCGGTCGAGATCTGGGCGGTGAAGCCGACGAACCAGGACGCCTTCGTCTCGTCGAGGGCGGCGTCGTAGCGGGTGCCGGTCTTGCCGCCGATCTGGTAACCCAGCGACGAGACCGAGCGTCCGGTGCCGGCTGATGTCACGTTGGTGAGGGCGTAGACGGCGTCGCGGGCGACGTTCTCCTCGATCGTCTGGGTCGCGGCGTGGGTCGGTTGCCAGATCGTGTTGCCCTGGGGGTCCTTCACCTCGGTGACGACGTGCGGAGTGATCCGCTTGCCCCCGTTGGCGAGCGTGGCGAAGCCGCCGGCCGCCGCCAGCGGAGAGACCTCTGCGGTTCCCAACGCGATGCGGTTGTTGGGCTCCCAACCCATCCCGGTCGGGATCCCGGCGTCGTTGGCAGCCTTGATCACCTTGTTGGGCCCGTCAGCCATCTGAGCCACCACGTCCACGTAGGCGGAGTTGATCGAGCTGGTCGTGGCCTTGATGAGGCTGACGGGGCCGTAGTCCCTGCCACCCGCGTTGGTGACGGGCACGCCCTCGCCGCGGGGGGTGTAGCTGTCCCCGTTGTACATGTCGTTGAGCGTGGCGCCGTTGCGCAGGGCCGCGACCAGGGCCCACGGCTTGAAGGTGGAGCCTGTCGGACGAGGTGTGGTCGCCCAGTTGCGGTTGTTCTCGACGTAGTCGGACCCGCCGTAGAGGGCCAGGACGCCGCCGGTCGCCACGTCGACCGATGCGATCGCCGGGTGCAGTTGGGCGGGATCCTTCTTGCGGACGGCCGCGGCGCGCGTGGCGGCGTCCTGGGCGGCCTTGACCGCAGCCTCCTGCGCCGCCTCGTCGATCGTGGTGATCACGTGGAAGCCGCCGCCGTTGATCTCGGACTCGTCGAACCCGGCCGCCTCAAGCTCGTCCTGGACCATGCGCAGGACGTAGCCCTTCGGGCCACCGAAGCGGGAGTCGCGCGTGATGTCCGGGAATTCCGGAAGTACGCGGTAGAGGGCATCCCGCTCAGCTTCGGAGAGCTTCCCGGTCTTGACCATCTGGTTGAGCGTGTACTGGTAGCGCTCGAGAAGGTCGGCGCGCTGCTTGTCGCCCTTGGCGGGGTCGAGGTTGCCCGGGGAGTTGATGATCGCGGCGAGCGCGACCGCCTGGGACAGGGTGAGGTCCTTGGCGTCGATGCCGAAATAGACCTGCGCGGCGGCCTGGACGCCGTAGGTGCCCCGTCCGAAGTAGACCGTGTTCAGGTAGCCCGCGAGGATCTCCTCCTTGGACACCTCCTGGCCCACCTTGAGGGCGATGACGATCTCCTTGAGCTTGCGGGTGATCGTCTTCTCCTGGGAGAGGTAGAGGACCTTCACGTACTGCTGGGTCAAGGTGGACCCACCGACCGTGTCGCCCGGACCCAAAGCGGAGACCACCGCGCGGGCGAGCCCGGCGACAGAGATGCCCGGGTCGGTCCAGAAGGTCTCGTTCTCGGCGGCGACGATCGCCTCCCGAATGCTCTGCGGCATGTCCTCGTACGGGATCGAGACTCGGTTCTGGACCGCGAAGTTGCCGAGCTCGGTCGTCCCGTCGCGGAAGTAGACCTTGGTGATGTTGGTCTGGAAGTCCGCGTTGGGATCCGGGATGGGCGTGATGGCGTAGGCGACCCCGAACGACGCGGCGCCGAGGACCGCGAGTGCGACCACCACGATTCCGAGCCTCTTGAGAAAGGAGCGCCCCCGACTGCCGCCGGTCTTCTGAGCTCCCGTTGCCCGCTTCGCGTTAGCCAT
>CAZZGU010000271.1:0-3160 GCA_964653755.1 uncultured Nigerium sp.
TCCTCGACCAGGACGCCCGCGTTGGTGAACCGGTTGAGCAGCGACGACTTGCCGGCGTTGGTGTAGCCGACGATGGCGACCGACGGCACTTCGTGGCGGCGGCGTTCGGTGCGTTTGGTCTGCCGGACGGACTCCATGTCGCGGAGGCGGCGCCGCAGCACGGTGATCCGCGTCTTGATACGGCGCCGGTCGGTCTCGATCTTGGTCTCGCCGGGGCCGCGTCCGCCGATGCCGGCGCCGCCCGCGGCCCGTCCGCCCGCTTGGCGTGAGAGGCTGCCGCCCCAGCCGCGCAACCGCTGCCGCATGTACTGCAACTGCGCGAGCTCGACCTGGGCCTTGCCCTCGGCGCTTCGGGCGTGCTGGGCGAAGATGTCGAGGATGAGCGCGGTCCGGTCGATGACCTTGACCTTGGTGCGATCCTCGAGGTTGCGCAGCTGGGCGGGGTCGAGTTCGCCGTCGCAGACGACGGTGTCCGCGCCCGTGGCGACGACGAGCTCGCGCAGCTCCTCCACCTTGCCGCGGCCGATGAAGGTGGCCGGGTCCGGATGCGTGCGGCGCTGCACCAGGGCGTCCAGCACCTGGGCGCCGGCCGTCTCCGCGAGGAGCTTCAGCTCGGCCATGGCGTTGTCCGCGTCGGCCTGGCTGCCGGTGGTCCACACGCTCACGAGCACGACCCGCTCGAGTTGCAGCTCGCGGTACTCGACCTCGGTGATGTCGGCCAGCTGGGTCGACATGCCCGGCACGCGCCGCAGCGAGAGGCGCTCGGCGAGCTCCAGTTGGTCACCGTCGTGGTCGAGGGCCTCGGGGTCATCCCCGAATGGGGACATGTAGGGGTCGGTCATCGCAGCTCTCTCCCGCCCGGTCGGGCGATACCCTCCTCGCCGGGGAGCCGGACGACACCCCGCGCGACCACCTCGGCGGGGCCGGTCAGCCACGCCTGCCCGTCGCGGAGGTCCACGCGGACCGTCCCGCCGGGCACCTCGACGGTATACGCCCCCACCGACACACCCAGCCGCCGAGCGACCGCGGCGGCCACGGCGACCGTCCCGGTGCCGCACGAGAACGTCTCCCCCACTCCCCGCTCGTAGACACGCATCCGGACGCGATCCGGCCCGAGTACCCGGACGAACTCGACGTTGACGCCCTTGGGGAATCGGCCCGGAGGGGTTCCGGGGCGCGCGCTCAGGTCCACGGCGTCCAGGTCGTCGCTGTCGTCGAGCACGGCGACCGCGTGGGGGTTGCCGACGTCCACGGCGCTGGCCGTCCACGAATGGCGTCCCGCGGTGACGAGCGTCTCGGCGGCGGCCACCCGCGGGTGGCCCATCCAGACGCGGATCTGCCCGTCGGCGAGCGCCTGGGCGGTGCGTACCCCCGCACGCGTCCCGATGTGGAGCCGGGTCGTGCCATGGGGCACGAGGCCCTCCTCCAGCAGGTAGCGCGCGAACACCCGGATGCCGTTGCCGCACATCTCGGCGATCGACCCGTCGGCGTTGCGGTAGTCCATGAACCAGAGGTCGCCGTCGCCGTCCCAGTCGGGGACGTACCGGCCCCGCACGACCCGCAGGACGCCGTCGCCGCCGATGCCCGCGCGCCGGTCGCACAGGAAGCGCACGACGTCATCGGTCAGGGCGATGGCGTCGTCGGGGTCCAGGAGCAGCACGAAGTCGTTGAGGGTCCCGTGGCCCTTGGCGAAGGCAAGCACGGGTCCAAGTCTCCCACGTCAGCCCACGGATGCCACGATCTCCGCGGCCACCCCCGCGGCGCCGGCGGGCCGCCAGACGATGCGCGCGTCCCGGCGGAACCAGCCGAGCTGCTTGCGCGCGAACCTGCGGGTGCCGCGGACGACCGCGTCCCGGGCCTCGGCCTCGGTGCACGCGCCGTCGAGGAACTCCAGAACCTGGCGGTAGCCCAGCGCCCGGGAGGCCGTCCGCCCCTCGCGCAGGCCGTGCGGAAGCAGGGAGCGGACCTCGTCGACCAGGCCGTCGGCCCACATGCGGCCGACGCGCTCCTCGATGCGGGCGTCCATCTCGACGCGGTCCAGCTCCAGACCCCACTGGAGGACGCCGGGCAGCGCGTAGGTCCAGGTGGGCAGGGTGGGCCGGTACTCCCCGGTCAGCTCGATGACCTCGAGCGCGCGGACGATCCGGCGTCCGTTGCCGGGCAGGATCTGCGCGGCAACGTCCGGGTCGCGTTCGGCGAGCGCGGCGTGCAGGGCCTCGGCACCGACCCGGGCCAGCTGCGCCTCCCAGCGCGCCCGGATGTCGGCGTCCGTGCCCGGGAAGTCGAAGTCGTCGAGGATCGCACGCAGGTACAGCGCGGAGCCCCCGACGACGAGGGGGACGACGCCGCGCTCCCGGCAGTCGGTGATCGCGTCGCGAGCCAGCCGCTGGAAGTCGGCCACCGAGGCGGTGTCGGTGACGTCCATGATGTCGATGAGGTGGTGCCGGACGCCGCGGCGCTCCGCGAGGGTGGGTTTCGCGGTGCCGATGTCCATGCCGCGGTACACGAGCATCGAGTCGGCGTTGACGATCTCGGCCGGACGGCCCGCCTCGGAGAGACGGACGGCGACCTCCACGGCCAGCGCGGACTTGCCGCTCGCCGTGGGGCCGTTGATCGCCACGATGGTCGCTCCCACAAGGTCCCATGGTAGGCCGCTGCGCCGAGGGCCCGCCTTGTGCCCGCCGAGGGCCCGCCTTATGCCCGCCGAGGGCCCGCCTTATGCCCGCCGGTCGAGACCCCACGCCGGTCGAGCCTGTCGAGACCCCACGCCGGTCGAGCCTGTCGAGACCCCACACCGGTCGAGCCTGTCGAGACCCCACACCGGTCGCTCTTGGGTGCTGCGGTTATGGTGACCTCGCCGGGCGAGGTCCGCCCGGCTTTCGCGAGGGAAAGGAGGTCGCATGGGAATCTTCGACGCCGTCAAGGGCGCCGCTGACAGCCATGAGACTCAGGTCGACTCGGCCATCGAGAGAATCGGTGACCTCATCGACGAGAAATCGGGCGGTCAGTACGCGGGCCAGGTCGATCAGGCCCAGGACTTCCTGAGGGACCGGATCTTCTCCTCCGACGCGACCCACGAGCAGCCCCCGGCCTGACCGGGAGTTCGGTCGCGCGCGCGACCCTGTGACAAGTCAAGATCCACGTATCTGGGCCAGGGGCC
>CAZZGU010000272.1:0-3114 GCA_964653755.1 uncultured Nigerium sp.
CGATGAGCCGCTTGTGGGTGCGCATCTCGAAGTGCTCGCGGCTGTCCTTGTCCTTATGGGGCGAACGAATCACGCAGTAGACGTTCTTCTCGGTCGGCAGCGGCACCGGTCCCGCCACTCGGGCGCCGGTGCGGGTGACCGTGTCGACGATCTTCTTCGCCGACGTGTCGATGACCTCAGGGTCGTAGGCCCGGAGTCGGATCCGGATCTTCTGTCCCGCCACGTTGGGTATCCTTCTGTCTTCGGTGGAGCCGGCCTGCTCCCCCTCGGTGAGGCTTCCCGGCTGGGAAACCCCTTGTCACTCAAGCACCCGAGCCCGGGCGTGTCGCGCCTGCGGGGCCGCGCTCGACCATGTTCATGATCTTGGTAGGGCCCGGCGATGACCGCCGAACTTGCCGGGAGGTGTGGAGCGGTACTGCGTCCAGGTGACCCCGAACCGCCCCGCCGCACAACCCGCGCCAAAGCAACCCTGAAATACTGTCACGCGCATTGTGGACTGGCAAATCCAGCCCGGCGTTGCGTGGGGGTCAGGCCCGTCCCCCCACCAGGCCAGGGCCCGCGTGGCCAGGGCCCGCAGAGCCGGGACCGGCAATCACCTCACCCCTCCAGACCAGGGACTGAGCGGGAGGCCCGCCGCAGGAGTCCGGCCGATCGGGAAGGACGCGTTCCCGCCACACGCGCACCTCCCACTCCCGCTCGTCCTCGTGTCGCACAGTCACCAGGGCAGTGTCCCTCCTGGTGCTGGTTGTCAGGGCGCAGGGTCGCAACTCCCCCGTCATGCGCCTGACAACGGCATCCGCGACCTGCTCGGGGGGTGCGAGGCATGATCGGCCTCGATGCACCCCCTCGGCCAGGGAGGCTGCCGCTAATTCACCGCCATCCGCCGCCGTCAGAGCGGCCTCGCCCAAAGCTGTCGTGAGTCGCCCCAGCAACTGCCCCGTCGGCAGGACGAGCGCAGTGGGCGCGAACCGGTGTCCCCCCAGATGAGAGACCTCCCAGACGTCCCCTGGGCGCCGGAGGGCCAGCTCCGCAGCCACCGGGCGACCGCGGAGAGCGCAGCAGGTGTCACGCTTGCCATTGGTGCAGACCAGCAGTGCGGCGGAGGCCGAGCGCGTGAGCCCGGGGACGGACGCGCGCACCGCGTCCGGGCCCTCCTCCGTGAACATCGCGAGGGGCCAGTCGAGCAATTCCGCCGGGTCTGCCACCCGTCCCGACAACAGCCAGGGGCCGTCGGCAGCGCACCCGGAGACGTACACGCGGTGCGGGCGGTGGTCCCCGCCCAGGGGAGCCGCGTGGTGCCCCACCTCCCGGACGAGGACCGTCCGCCCCCCGGCCTGGGCACAAGCCGCTTCCAGAGCTGCGCCGACGCGGGGGTGAAGACGCGATTGCGTGAGGGCCTTGACACCCCACGGGCCCGGTTGTTCCAGGGCCAGGTGGAACGCAGCGACCGGCGCTGTTCCGTGTGCAGGGAGCCCCACCGGGGTTTCCCAGGCGACCGAACAGAGCGGCTGCGTGGGGTCACTCACCGGAACAGCCCCCCCTCCACCCATCGGGTTCGGTTGCGCAGCTTCGATTGGCTCACTCGGCCGCGGCTTCCTCGCCGTAACCTACATCGCAGAAAGAATCCTGAAGGACACCCTCGCCATCAGCCACCACATATCCGGCAGAAGGGTTCACCACAACCGTGTGGAGACCCGTCAACCGACGCGCACAGGCATGCGCGGTCTCTTCATCCACGTCCCTCCCGTCGACCCACACGTCGAGCCAGGCGCTGGCCCCCTCGGGTGCAGGGTTGTCCGGGTCGTCGAGCCGATGGCACGGCCCGTCCTCCGGCTCGGGGCCGTCTCCGCAGGTGTCCTCGACGATGAGGTAGCGCCGCAGTGAGGGCACGTAGAAAAGAGTCCCAGCCGGGAAGTCGAGGACGTCCTGGCCACTGGCGAGGCTGTGACCCACTGCCACAGTGATGGGGTCGTCCCACGTACCGCTTCCGCTGGCGCGTGCACCGGCCTCGCGGGGTTGGGAGATCCGGTCTCCGGGCGGGGTGTTGTCATGCCAGGTGTAACCGGTGAGGTAGACCGCAATCTCGCCGGGCGCGGTGGGATCAAATGGGAGGACCGAGCTGGGGGTCGGTTGCCCGGGCCCTGTGCACGCGACGGTCAACCCCAGGGTGCAGGTGACAGCAACCAGGAGCCAGGCTTTCAGTGGGTGCTGTCTCACGCGTCTCGCTTCCGGCCAGCCGATCCGGCCCCCAGCATAGCCCTCACCTGCGTCCCACGCTCCGCAGGGATGGGTTCAGAAAGCTCTGGGCGCGCTGGCGGAACTGTCGGCGCGCTCTGTTCGCAGCGAGGGGCGAGGCAGCGGCCTCACGACCCTTCCTGCGCCCACGTCTTCCGCGAGCCCGACCGTGAAGAACAGCACCGCCAGTAGCCCCACCGTGAGGAGCACCTCGACGGCCGTGCCCACGTGGGTCAGACCGGCAACGGGGGCCCACCTCCCCAGAAGCTCCCCCGCAGACCACGCGGCGAATCCGGTCCACAACAGGCTGGTGACAGGGCGGGCAGCGGCCACTTCAACGAGCCGGCCCGGCACCCCACGCCGTAGCCACGCCGGGACGGGGTTGCCAGACAAGGAGAACAGCGCAACCCCGGTCGCCACCAGCACGCCCGCCAGCGGGGTCGCGACGAAGTCCCAGCCCTCCACCGGGTCACGGTGCCACCACGCCCAGCCGACCCCGGCTGCCACCAGCAGGCTGCCCCCGGTCAATGCCCTGGGCGCCGATGCCAACCTTCCGTCGTGGAAGGCGTACCCCACCAGCCAACCCGGCACAAAGACCAGGAGCAGACGTAGTCCCTCACCCACGGCGCCAGTGAGCGCGAGCAGCCCGGAAACGTGAAGGGCGAGCACAACGAAGGGCAGGGCGAGCGTGAACCTGGTCCACCGCCGGTACATCCACAACAGCACGGGGGCGAACAGAAACAGCACCACCAACGTCCCGAAGAACCAGAGGAGGGCGAACCACTCCTCCGCCTCCACGCAAAACCGCCTGAGCACTCATGGAAGCTGCCCCGGCGTAGGTTTTCGATCCAGCAACAACGAGAGTGTGCCCAAAGGTTC
>CAZZGU010000273.1:0-3105 GCA_964653755.1 uncultured Nigerium sp.
TGGACCACCGGCTGCCGGGCCTGCGTGGCCAGGTAGTGGGCGCGGGCGGCCACGTCGGCCTCGTCGGTGAGCAACGCTCCCCCGCCTGACGTCGTCATCACCTTGTTGCCGTTGAACGACACCGCGGCCGCTACGCCGTAGCTTGCGGCCGGGCGGCCTGCGCGCGTCGCGCCGAGCGACTCCGCCGCGTCCGAGATAACGATTGCACCGTAGGCGTCCGCCACCGTGCCGATGCGCTCGTGGTCAGCCACCTTGCCCAGCAGGTCGACGGGGAGGACGACGCGCGCCGGCGTACCTTCGGCCTCGAGCCGGGACAGCGCCTCGGCGAGCAGGTCGGGGTTCATGTTGCCGGTCGCGTCGGCGTCCACGAAGAACGGCGTCGCCCCGGTGTAGGTGATCGCGTTGGCGGTCGCGGCGAAGGTCATCGTGCTGGTCACCACGACGTCGCCCGGCTTCACGCCGTGGATCAGCAGCGCGAGGTGCAACGCGGCCGTCCCTGAGGACAGCGCGACCGCGTGCTCCCGGCCGCAGTAGGCGGCCAGCTCCGCCTCGAAGGCGTCGACCTCGGGTCCGAGCGGCGCAATCCAGCCCGACGCCATCGCGCGCGCGACGGCGTCCTGCTCGAGGCGTCCGACGTCGGGGGGTGAGAGGTAGATGCGGTCGGCCATCAGCGCGCGGCGTCCTCAAGCTCTTCGAACTGCAGATCGGCCCACGAGCTGGCCTCCACGATCTCGGCGGCCGTGATCGGCGGCACCGGCACCTGCGTGATCAGCGGGTGCTCGCTGCGCTCGCCGGCCTCCGAGGCGCTGAGGAGCACCTCGTGCAGCTTCTCGCCCGTCCGGAGTCCGGTATAGCGTATCTCGATGTCCTTGCCGGACTGCTCGATCAGGCGCGTGGCCACGTCGACGATGCGGACCGGCTCGCCCATGTCGAGCACCAGCGCGTCGCCGGGGCGTCCGATGGCAGCCGCCTGCAGCACCAACTGGCAGGCCTCCGGGATCGTCATGAAGTAGCGGGTCACGTCGGGGTGCGTGATGGTGAGGGCGTCGCCGCGCTCGATCTGCGAACGGAACGTGTACAGCACCGAGCCGCGGGAGCCCAGCACGTTGCCGAACCGCACCGACAGGTACGGCAGCCCGGTGCGGCCGGCGAAGTCGGCGGTGAGGCGCTCGGCCAGACGCTTGGTCTGGCCGAGCACGGACGAGGCGTCCGCGGCCTTGTCGGTCGAGATGTTGACGAAGTGGCTCACCCGCGACTCCTCGGCGCAGGTCAGCACGTTGAGCGAGCCGAGGACGTTGGTCTTCCAGCCCTCGTCGGGGTACTGCTCCAGCATCGGCAGGTGCTTGAGCGCCGCGGCGTGGAGCACGACGTCGGGATGGTGGCGACGGAACACGGCACGCAGGGCGTCCAAATCGCGGATGTCGCACAGCACCATGTCGTCGGTGTCGAGCAGGCCCTCGCCGTAGAGCGAGAGCTGCAGGGCGTGCAGCGCCGACTCGTCACGGTCGAGGCACACGAGCTTCGAGGGGCCGAGGCGGGAGACCTGGCGGGCCAACTCGGCGCCGATGGAGCCGCCGGCGCCGGTCACCAGGACGACCTTGCCGTTAAGGTAGCCGGACACTTCCGAGAGGTCGGTCTCGATCTGGCGGCGTCCGAGGAGGTCTGCGACGTCGAATTCGCGCAGAGCGCCCAAGGCCACGCGGCCGTGGATCATGTCACTGACCGGTGGGACGATGACGAGCTTCACGCCGGCGACGCGGCAGCGGTCGTGGAGGTCCTCGATCAGCGAACGCGACGCGGCAGCGATGGCCAGGATGACGACCTCGGCCTCCTGCTCGCGAGCGATATCGATCACGTCCTCGCCGCGGCCCAGCACCCGGTAGCTGCGGATGTGCAGGAAGCGCTTGCCGGGGTCGTCGTCGACGAAGCCGACCAAGCGGTAGGGGGCGTTCTCGGCGGTGTCCACAAGACGGGCCACCTGGACCCCCGCGTCGCCGGCGCCGTAGACCAGCGCCCGCACGCTCGAGCTGCGGTTCGGACGCCACTCGCTGCGCACCATGGCGCGGTACAGCCAGCGGCCCATCGCCATGCCCACGAAGGCGAGCGGCGGCAGCAGGATGGCCGCCCCGCGCGGGAAGCGCGGGTCGAGCACCGCGAAGAAGAGGCCGGTGAACATCGAGACGGCGGCCACCAGGGTGGCGAGGATCGTGGCCTCGCCGAAGCTGCCCACGCGGGCGCGGCCGCGGTAGAGCTTGATGAGGTAGCCCAGGGCCAGCTGGGCCGCGATGGACACCGCCACGTAGGCCAGCGCCGAGGTGAGCCGGTCCTCCGGCATGTCGAGGTCATAGCGGAGCAGCATCAGTGCTGCGAACCCGACCAGCCACGCGAACGCGTCCCAGCCGACGATGGCCAATCTTCGAAGATGAAGCGACTGAATCACAATTCCGGTGTCTCCCCTGGTCGTGCTGGGCAGCTTACCGCGACGCTGAGAGTTTCATGAAACCGAGTGGGGCAACAGGGGGATGCCACCTCGGTGGCCTATCGTCCCGCACCGGCGGCCGGTGGGCGTCCCACAATCGGCGGGGCTCCTGGAAGGCGAGCGCGCGCACCCACCAGGTGGCCTCGACGGCGACCGCGCCGATGGCGCCAGAAATGAGACCGAGGGTCATGGCGCGAAGGTCGGAGGTGTCGAGCAGGAACAGTTCCTGCGTCGCCCTGGTCGCGAAAATGAACGAATAGGCGGCCAGCGACGCGCCGACGAGAGCCAGCTTCCACCAGCGGTAGGGGCGTGCCACGACGGACAGCACCCACGTGGCAGCGACGATGAGGGCCGCGAGCGTGGCGGTGGAGGCCTGCGTGGGCGTCGCCGTGGCGAACGGCCCGCCGGGGCGGACCATCTCGTAGGTGGTGAAGGTGACCGCCGCCACGGCGAGACCCGCCGGCAGCCCGAGCCGCATGACCCGCTTGACGAAGCCGGGGCGGGCGCGGTCGTGGTTGGGCGGCAGGGACAGCAGGAACGCCGGGATGCCGATGGTGAACCAGCCGGTGATGGTCACATGGATCGGCAGGAACGGGAACGGCACGCGCCAGATGACGACCAGCAAC
>CAZZGU010000274.1:0-3090 GCA_964653755.1 uncultured Nigerium sp.
TGGGGCGCTTGGCGGAACGAGTGGCAGTCACCGTCACGACAGGGTCTCCTCGGGGGTCCAGGGGTGACACCAACCGTCACCCTCACCCTCCCTAAGCCCCCGCACGCGCCACCGGCGCCCACCCTCGGCAGGTTCCTTGCGGGGGTCTCGACAGGCTCGACCAGCGTGGGGCGCCCCACCTGGACAGGCAGCGTCAACGGCCTTCGAACCATCCCGCATCGGTTGGTCGGCCAAGGTGCCTTTGTGCCAATCGCGCCGCCAACAAACAAGTCGCGCGCCAGTGTCCCGAACCCGGTAGTCAGGGCAGAATCCGGCTCTCATTTCGTGCGCAACTCGCGCCGACAGACGGTCGTGGTCAAACCACGCTGACCACCGTTACCTGAGCCATACGCTCTTCCAAAGGGCGAGCATGGTGACTCCCGAACGCCGGCGTCCGGTCGATCGTCACGAACTTGACCGACGAACCGCGTTCTACGGCGAGATCGAAACCCGATCCCAGCAGGCCGCGAATGACGGTGCCTTCCTCCGCAAGTCGACGGGCTGCGTCGTCCACCAACCTACGGTGGTGAGCGACCTGATGAGGTTCAGCAGTGCCTCGCACCGCCGCGATTGCCAGGACGGCTTCGTCAGGCAGGCGGACGCTCTCGGCGAGCTTTGCTGCCCAAGCGGCGTCTGCGCGTTGGGCGGGGTTCAGGTTCAGGGCGGCATCCACGGCAACGCGATCGCGGGCGCCTTCTCGTTCGACACGGAACGTCTGCGGAAACCCGTCAACCTGGGCCGTGACCAATACGTAGTCGCTCGCAGAGAACGGATCCTCGAGTAGGACGCCGTCTCGCAGGCTGGTGGCGAGGTCCGCCAACACCCGTGTGGTCAACGCATTCAGCAACGGGTGCCCCGGAGCGAGGAAGTCGGCTGCGCCAGCGTCGTCTGCTTCCAGCTTCGCCCGATCAAGGTGGAGGCGCGCATAGGACCTGGCCACGCCGGGTTCACTGGCCAAGCGCTCGGGGACGTACGGAACACTCCATGTAGCGGAACGAACCGTTTGGACTTCCGCGCCGAGTCGCAGTAGCGCCATTCTGGCGAAAGCAGGCACCATGACCGGTTGGGGGTTCAACGCCTCGGCCCACTGAAGCCGTCGCTGGATTGTGGCTAGATCGTCTGGGCTGAACTCCGTGGTGCTCGCCGCGCGTCGAGCTACCTCATCAGCCAACTCGTGGTCGAGGCGTTGCTCGAGGACTGACACCGCGACGGACGGATCATGAGTGCTGACCGCTTCGGTGAGGATCCGAGTCAAGTCCGCGCCAGACAGTACGTCGCCCAAGACGTCGAAGACTCGATCGCCCAATGCCTCGCGCTGCACGGCGAGCTTCTCGAGCAAGGTCTCGAAGACGTGCCCTTCCCGCGTGTCTGTGGCCACCAGGTTCCACAGGTGGCAGGTGCGCTCCTGACCGATGCGGTGGATCCGGCCGAATCGCTGTTCGAGGCGGTTGGGATTCCATGGAATGTCGTAGTTCACCATCAGGTTGGCCACCTGCAGGTTGACTCCTTCGCCCGCGGCGTCCGTGGCCAACAAAATGCCGCAAAGAGGGTCGCGGTTGAAGTCGTGCTGTGCCTGCCGCCGCGAGTGGCGCGGCGTCTGCCCGTGGATGACCGCCACGTACTCGCCGGGTTGGAGCACCTCGTTCATGCGTTCGAGCAGGTAGTGCAGGGTGTCGCGATGTTCGGTGAACACGATTACCTTGCGGCGCATCCCGACCTCGTCCCTGCTGTCTGGGCTGGTGAGGAAAGCCTTGAGCGCATCCCACTTCTGGTCGACACCCGAGGAGCGCACCTGGTATGCCTCATCGATGAGGCGTTCGAGGACCGAGAGTTCCGTGCGCAACTCGGTCGGGGTGCGCGCCGCGGAGGCAGTGGACGCCGAGTCGTCGCTCTGCTCCTCGTCGTCGTCCAGCGAGGGGTCCTCTTGGAGGGAGGCCGCGAGCAGCGTTGCCAGATCGGCGTCCCGAGCTTCGGCCCGCTCCAACAGGGACTGCAGCAGGTCGAAACGCCGCTCCAGTGAGCGCAGGATGGCCTCGGGTGAGGAGGCGAGGCGTCGCTGGAGCACCATCATGGCGAAGCCGACGCGGCGCTTGACGGTCTCGTCCATGACCCGATTCATTTCTTCGGCCACATATTGGGTGACCGCCTCGTACATCCGACGCTCGTCCGGCGTCATGATGTAGGTGAGTGTCGATGCCACGCGGGACGGGAACAAGGCAGTGCCGTCCGCGTGAACGAGTTGCTCCTTGACGAGCCGCCGGACCGGAGCCTGGTCGAGGATGGGGCGGCGCTCGTCGACCTCGACGCCCAAGAGCTGCATGAATCGCGCGAAGTCCTCGGGTTTCCCGTTGTGTGGCGTCGCCGTCAATAGCAGGAGGTGTCCTACTTGAGCAGCCAGGGCCTTGCCAACCAGATAGCGCTTGCTATAGAGAATTCGGCTGCCCCATTTCCGGGCGCTCATCTTGTGCGCCTCATCAACCACGACCACGTGGAAGTTGGCGCCCAGCACCGCCTGCAGCAGGTCCTCGTTGCGTGCCAGTTGGTCGAGCCTGGCCACCACGAGCGGGCCGGCGTCCGCCATCGTGGGGCGGTTCTCGGCGTCCGAAGCCAGGTGCTGGGTGCCCAATTCGACGAACGAGAGGCCAAACCGGTTCCACATCTCGTCGATCCACTGCTCGGTGAGACTGCCCGGCGCAACGATCAACACCCGAGTGACCTGTCTGCGGGCCAGCACCTCCTTGAGATAGAGCCCCGTCATGATCGTCTTTCCGGCCCCTGGGTCGTCCGCGAGGAGGAAGCGCAGGCGATGGCGCGGGAGGATGTCGCGGTAGACCGCTTGAACTTGGTGGGGGAGGGGGGTGACATTTGAGGCGCTCACGGCCAGCAGCCGGTCCTCGAACGGCGCCGCTTGCAGCGCCAATGCCTGCAGTCCCAAGGTGAAGTCGGACCACCGAGCACGCCAAGTGGATCGGGCCGCAACTGGGACCAAACCCGCAAGGGCGTCGCGATTCAGGAACGCGTTGCCCCGTTCACCATGGCTGCGCTCGTAGG
>CAZZGU010000275.1:0-3070 GCA_964653755.1 uncultured Nigerium sp.
TTACCAGAGGGCACTTCCCCGGTTAACGCGCCGTCACACGGACGGTGGATTCAGGCTAAGGCTAGTGGACCGGGGGTGGGCATGAGAGGTGTCGTGTACGTTGGGCTCGGTCTTGGACTCATGATTGCCGCTCTGGCGATGGCGGTGGGGCCTGGACCGATCTGGCTCACAGATTCAACCCTGTTGAGCCTCTCCGACTCGGATCGCTCTACGGCTATCACAGGCGCACGCACGGCCCTCGTGTCTGCTGTGAGCGCCATCGCAGCGCTGATCACGCTTGTCATAGGGTTCTCTTCATTGCGGTCCAGTCGGATGGGCCTCTTCGCGGAACGGTTCAGTCGTGCAGCAGATCAGTTAGGCAGCGAGGATCCAAGCGTCCGACTCGCGGGAACCTACGCGCTGGGAGCGCTGGGGCATGACTCGTCGTACGACAGAGCCGCCTGCCGTCAGACGTTGGCGTCGTTCATCCGGGCCGCGAAGCCGGAGATAGACGATGATGGAGAGAGAATCGCCGCCTTCACCACCGAGATCGCCGCGGTGGTCCTCACCGGGACGCAACGACGTGCGGATCCAACAATTGCGCTCCGCGACGTCTGCCTTGCGAGTGCTCGCCTGACAGGGGCGCACCTGAGGCGAGCTGACTTGGCCGGAGCGGACCTTTCGGGCGCCCATCTTGCTCAAGCCGACCTCCGAGGTGCTGACCTGTCCGGCGCCGACCTCAGGACAGCCGATCTAGCTGGAGCTCGGCTTAAGCGAGTGAAGGTCGACGCGGCAACGGACCTCAGGGGAACGGTGTTGTCACCCGCGCAGGCTCGCCACGTGGCGTCGGCGAGGCTCTAACCTCTTTCGTGCCGCCGTGTTGGTGTTCTTGCGGGGACCTGCGGCCGTCGCGCGGTAACGCTCTGCGCCAAGCGCACTTGTTGAACATCCTGACGCGGTTTTGCGTGTTCGACGCCGACCGCAAGCTGGCTGGTGATGCGGCCGTTGCACCTCGAACAACATGGGGAGCCCGGTGACGTGGAGGTCCGCGCCACCATCGCGCGCGCCATCCAATCTGGCTCCACAGGATCAAGACGGAGGAGGCGCTCGAGGCGTCCGTTGCCGTCGTGAATGGTCCGCCACCACAGGCGACGCGGAGGCTCGCGACGCGTGTGCCTGTTGCTCTCCCGAGCGGCGGACAGGGGGACGCGTTCGCCCCAGTGAGTGGTTGGCTGGAGGAGAGTTGAACCGGACGAGTTGTGAGGGGGAGATGGGATGATGCGTCCTGGGAAGTTCTGGCTGTTGACTGTCGTCGGTGCAGCGATGGTGTCTGCCGTTCCGGGCGTGGGCGGCGGACTGGCGCTGTTGGTGCTGGTCGCAGCGTTCGTGATGCGCAGCCGGGCAGGCAGCGAGTCGCGTCGCCGAGTTGGACTATCAGATCATCGGGTGGCCTTGCCGAGTGCGCAGGGAACGGAGGTCACCGTCGTCGGCACCGGTTATCACGACGGTGTCGACTACCTCAAGCAAGGGGTAACAGTGGCCGCCGAGTTGCGGCGCGAAAAGGGCAACCACTACGACACCAACGCCGTTGCAGTGTGGACGGGGAACCCCTCGCAGTTGACAGGGTACGTTCCTCGTGAACTGGCGGCCGTCCTCGGGCCCCGCATGGACGCTACACGCACACAGATGTCAAGAACCGTGGCCCAATTGGGTGACGGTGCCCTCAAAGTACTGGTGCCAACCCCCCTCGATGAGGGGCTCGGACGCAGCGCCATGGGAACCAGCGATCCTAGATTGTGGCCGTCACTGTGGTCCCCGTGGGGGCGTGCGACCGAGTACCTCGAAGTGGAGGACGAGTACCAATTCCGTGGGCAGGTGGCATCCGTGTTCGAGTTGGGCGGCGTCGAACTAGACGACGATGGCTCAACGCTCGAGAGTGTGGGAGTGCTCGCGTCGAGCTTGACTGATCCAAGCACCGTCTTCGTCGTCACGTCCGGCCACACGATCGGGCGACTCAATCCGAGTGACGCCCGTCGGTTCCGGGACCAAATCGCCGCCGCCGACGCGGACCAATCGCACATCCCTGTCTCCTTGCGGCTGTGGGCGCGCGACGACGAAGGAATCGTCAGAAGTCGGGCCTCTATCCAGGTTTGCACCCCTGACAAAATCCAACCGCCCGAGAACCTGCCGGCAATCCCGCACGTGATCCTGCCTCACGGCTCGAAGGTGCAAGTCACCGGCGAGGAGGCCCATTTGAACGAGTTGGCAGCGATGCTTGCCGGCCGGTCGGAAGTGGCTGCGGTTGCCACACTGCACGAAGCCCCGCCGGTTGGTCGCGCTGCGAAGACCCGGGTTGAGGTCCGTATCGACGACGACCGGGTGGGGACGCTTTCGCCCACTATGTCCGAGCACTTCCTGCCCACGATCCAGGCTGCCGCCGAAGAGGGCCTCATCGTGGCTTGTCGTGCCTCCGTGGTGGGCAACCTCTTGAAAGCTGACGTGATCCTCGACGCGGCGAAGTCCGGCGACCTAACGCATGAGTGGATCACCGCCAACGTGTGCCGGGGGTCCGCCGACGAATCCGAAATGGGTGGGTCCGGGCAGGTTCCCGCCACGTAGCCGGTTACACGCCGCCGGAAGACGTGCGGCGAAGGACCGGGCCAAATAGAACGCGGCTCTGAATTCAGGCCCAATGCCGAGACCAGACTTGGCTAGAACGAGTCTGTCGCAGGCACTCACGCACGGCGTGAGAAGCCGTAGTTCGCTCAGTTCCGCCATCTTCCCAAGCTGACAGTGCGGGTTCGATTCCCATCGCCCGCTCCAGAAGCCCGACGTCGTCGGTCGCCCCAGTCTGGTGCCGGAGTACCTCCCTTACGCCTTCCGAGCGATGAAGTCCGAGTTCGATGCGCTGAGGTACGGCTCCGAAGGCGGAGGAGTTCATCACACTCGCCAGGGAGCGGCGTGCGGCGTTGATTACGGCGGCGGTGACGGGTCAGATCGGCGTGTTGGGGGAGGCGCGCTGATCACCCCCGACCAGCGGTCATCGTTGCCTGGCGGGTGTCGGTCCGCTGATCTCCAGCCTCTCTCGACA
>CAZZGU010000276.1:0-3056 GCA_964653755.1 uncultured Nigerium sp.
GGCCGCTTCGGGGCGGGACCCTTGCGAGGCATTACTTCTCCTTCTTCGCGCCGTAACGGCTGCGAGCCTGCTTGCGGTTCTTCACGCCCTGGGTGTCGAGCGCGCCGCGGATGATCTTGTACCGGACGCCGGGCAGGTCCTTAACGCGGCCGCCGCGAACAAGCACCATCGAGTGCTCCTGCAGGTTGTGGCCGACACCCGGGATGTACGCGGTGACCTCGACGCCCGACGAGAGTCGGACACGGGCGACCTTGCGGAGCGCCGAGTTCGGCTTCTTCGGGGTCGTCGTGTACACGCGAGTGCACACGCCGCGACGCTGGGGCGAACCCTTCAGGGCGGGCGTCTTGTTCTTGCTGACCTTGTCAGTGCGGCCCTTGCGGACCAGCTGCTGGATGGTGGGCACCGGCTGGTATCTCTTTCGTCGTGGTTCCTCGGGACGCCCGCGAGGGACGTTGGTCGTGAATGCCACTCCTCGGCCGGGCACGCGGATCCCTCGGTCGGCCGGGGCGTAGCGGATGTGCCTGCCCACAGGGTGTCCGAAGCGGTACGCCACGGCATGCACAACGGTTCGGTCGCCCGAACACAGGGTGCAAGGCTAGTCGGTTCTTCCCCGCAGCGTCAAAACGGGCTCGAGGCGGCCGCCGGTGCCGCCCCTGCCCAGATGTTCGAGCCCGTTCGCGACCGTCCCGGTCGTTCTCCGGCGGTCAGTATGCAACCGATGACAACAGCGGCGGAGTGCGGTGGGCGAGCGTAGCGTGAGGTGGCGGGACCCGCAGCGCTCGTCAGGAGGCTCGCCATGGAAGGCGTCCAACTACTCTCACTCGAGGGCCGTGCCCGGATCGGAATCACCGTCAACGGCCAGTCGCTGGAGGTCTACGAGGGTCTCACCCTCCTCCAGTCGCTGCTGCAGGAGGGGGTGCACGTCCCGCACCTGTGCTACGACCTCAGGGCTCCCCGTGCCAACGGCAACTGCGGCCTGTGCATGGTCGAACTGAGCGATGGACGCGACGTCAAGGCGTGCCAGACGCCGGTGCGGGAGGGCATGTCCATCACGACGAACTCCCCCCGCCTCGAGGACTTCCGCAAGGTACGTCTGGAGCAGCTGCTGAGCGACCACAACGCCGACTGCTCGGCACCCTGTGTCCTCACCTGTCCCGCCGGGATTGAGATCCAGCGCTACCTGCGCGCCGTGGCGGACGGCAACTTCGAGGACGCAGTGCGCATCATCAAGGACGACAACCCGTTCCCCGTCGTCTGCGGCCGCGTGTGCCCTCACCCCTGCGAGGCTGCCTGCCGACGCACCTTGGTCGACAGCCCGGTCGCCATCAACCTGGTCAAACGGTTCGCCGCTGACTGGGACATGAGCCGTCCAACTCCTTGGATTCCCGACAAGGGCGTTCCGACCGGATTGAGGATCGCCATCGTCGGCGCCGGCCCCTCGGGTCTCTCGGCGGCCTACTACAGCGCGGTCAACGGTCACGATGTGACGGTCTTCGACAAGCAACCCGAACCCGGCGGCATGATGCGCTACGGCATCCCTGAGTACCGCCTACCCAAAGCCACCCTTGACCAGGAGATAGACGTCGTCAAGGCGCTCGGCGTCCGGATCGTGCCAGGGAGGACCCTCGGCACCCACCTCCGTCTGGAGGAGTTGCGCACCGACTTCGACGCGGTGTACCTGGCGATCGGCTCCTGGAGAGCCACTCCCCTTCACCTCGAAGGTGAGAACTCCGGCAGCGTGCGGTTGGGCATCGAATACCTGCAACGGGTCGCGAAGGAGATTGACCTCCCCCTCGGAGAGACCGTGGTCGTCGTCGGCGGAGGTAACACCGCGATCGATTGCGCCCGAACGGCGCGGCGCCTGGGCGCCCGCAGCGTGACGCTTCTCTACCGCCGTAGCCGCGAAGAGATGCCGGCCGAGCCTCTGGAGGTCGAAGAGGCCCTGCGCGAAGGTATCCGAATGGAGTTCCTCGCTGCGCCAACCCGCATCACGGAGGATGGCGGCATCAAGCAGCTGCACTGCCTCCGGATGGCGCTGGGCGAGCCTGACCGGTCAGGACGCCGCCGCCCTGTCCCCGTGGAGGGCAGCGAGTTCACGATCTCCTGTGACGCGGTGATCGGAGCCGTCGGGCAGAGCACCAACACCCAATTCCTCTACCACGACCTTCCGGTGCGTCTGAACACCTGGGGCGACATCGACGTCAACGGCAAGACGATGGAGACCTCCGAGGCCAAGGTCTTCGCGGGAGGCGACTGCGTGACGGGCCCTGCGACGGTGGTTCAGGCCGTGGGCGCGGGCAAGCGCGCCGCGCGTGCGATGGACGACTTCCTGCGGAGGGGCTATGTCCGGCCCATCCACGAGGATTACAGCTGCAGCAGGGGGACACTCGAGGACCTGCCCCGCCACGAGTTCGAGTCTCTCCCTCGGGCCGCGCGCGCGATCATGCCCTCGCTCCCCGTGACCGAACGCCTGGAAAGCTTCGCAGAGGTGGAACTCGGCCTGGACGAGGAGCAGGCCCGCGCCGAGGCCCGGCGTTGCCTGAGGTGCGGCTGCTCGGCTCGGTTCGACTGTGACCTACGACTGGAGGCGAGCTCCCACCAGATCAGCTTCCTCGAACCGATCCACACGCGACCGTGGATCCCGGTCGTCCGCGACCACCCGTTCATCATCCGCGACCCGAACAAGTGCATCTCCTGTGGCCGGTGCATCACCGCGTGCGCCGAGATCGAGGGTGTCAACGTGCTGGCGTACCAGTTCAGCGGGGGGCATCTGACCGTCGGCACCCACAACGGCCAACCGCTCAGCGAGACCGACTGTGTCTCGTGCGGCCAGTGCGTCACCTCCTGCCCCTGCGGGGCGCTCGATTACGCCCGCGAGCGGAACCTGGTTTTCACCGCCATGAACGATCCCGGTCAGGTGGTGGTGGGGTTTGTCGCGCCCGCGCCGCGCAGCGTGATCGCCGAGGAGTTCGGAGTCACCTTCGACAAGGCCTCGCCCTTCATCGCTGGCCTCATGCGGCAGGTGGGCTTCGACAAGGTGTTCGATTTCTCGTTCG
>CAZZGU010000277.1:0-290 GCA_964653755.1 uncultured Nigerium sp.
CGTCGTGTTGCGCATGCCCAAGCTCCTCAAGCTGCGGCGTCCGCCCGTGGACAGGCCGCGCCGCGTGATCGACGAACCCACCCAGAAGAACGCGCTGGCCCAGGCCAAGCAGAAGGCGGTCGACCTCGCCGCCGAGGCGTCCATGCTGCGGGAGAACGCACGGGGCGAGGCCGAGCAGATTCGCCTGGAGGCGGAACGGCTGCGCGTCGAGGCCCGTGAGGTGCTGGCGGTCCAGAATGAGGCGCTGGAGCGCCAGAAGGTCGCCCTCGACAAGCGGGAGGCCGCGCTGG
>CAZZGU010000277.1:300-3030 GCA_964653755.1 uncultured Nigerium sp.
GACCGACGCCCTGGCCCGCGACCTCGAGGCCCGACTGGCGGACGTGTCTGCGCGCGAGGAGGCGCTCGCCGGGGCCGAGGCCACGGCCCGCGCGGAGTTGGAACGCAGGGCGGGCATGACGTCGGACCAGGCGCGGGCCGAGTTCATGGTTCAGGTCGAGCACGAGGCCCGCCTCAGCGCGACGCTGTTGGCCCGCGACATCGAGAGCGACGCCCGCAAGCAGGCCGAGAACCGCGCCCGCCACCTCATCGTGCAGACGGTCCAGCGCCTGGCGTCCGAGCAGACCTCGGAGTCGACCGTCGCCACCGTGCCGCTGCCCAGCGAGGAGATGAAGGGCCGGATCATCGGCCGTGAGGGCCGCAACATCCGTGCGTTCGAGCAGGTCACCGGCGTGAACGTGATGGTCGACGACACTCCCGAGACCGTGCTGCTCTCCTGCTTCGACCCGGTGCGCCGCGAGACAGCGCGACTGACGCTGGTCGAGCTCGTCGCCGACGGACGCATCCACCCCGCGCGCATCGAGGAGGCCTACGCCCGCAACGCCGAACGCCTCGAACAGCTCTGCATCAAGGCTGCCGAGGATGCGCTCGCCGAGATGGGGATCACCGACCTGCACCCCGACCTGCTGCCGACGCTGGGGGCGCTGCAGTACCGCACCTCGTACGGGCAGAACGTCCTGCGCCACTCCGTCGAGTGCGGGCACATCGCGGCTCTGATGGCCGCCGAGCTCGGGCTCGACGTCGCCTCGTGCCGGAGGGCCGCGTTTCTGCACGACATCGGCAAGGCACTCACCCACGAGGCCGAGGGCTCCCACGCCCACGTCGGTGCCGAACTCACCCGCCGCCACGGCGAGCATCCCGACATCGTCCACGCGATCGAGGCCCACCACAACGAGGTTGAGCCTCGTACGGTCGAGGCCATCCTGACGCAGGCCGCCGACGCGATCAGCGGGTCCCGCCCGGGGGCCAGGCGAGCGAGCCTCGAGGCGTACGTCAAGCGCCTCGACCGGATCGAGCAGCTGGCCTCCGAGCACCGCGGGGTCGAGCGGGTCTTCGCCATGCAGGCGGGGCGCGAGGTCCGCGTCATGGTGGCGCCCGAGGAGGTCAGCGACACCGAGGCCCAGGTCATCGCCCGCGAGATCGCCAAGCAGATCGAGGCCGAACTCACCTACCCGGGCACCATCCGCATCACCGTGGTCCGCGAGTCGAGGGCAACCGAATTGGCGCGTTGACCCCGCCCGGCTAACGTCGAC
This sequence comes from uncultured Nigerium sp., assembly GCA_964653755.1. Classification (GTDB taxonomy): domain Bacteria; phylum Actinomycetota; class Actinomycetes; order Propionibacteriales; family Propionibacteriaceae; genus Propioniciclava. Next base: position 1,553 of record CAZZGU010000277.1, read on the forward strand.
ATCATGCTCACCCAGATCGCCGCCCCCGGAGGCATGGCCGAGGTACTCGTGGCCCGCCCCCGCTCTGGCAAGGGACCTCATCCCGGCGTCCTGCTCTTCACCGACGCGTTCGGCATCCGGCCCCAGGTGCTCGAGATGGCCCAGCGGATCGCCGACTGGGGGTACGTGGTGATGGTCCCCAACGTGTTCTACCGCGAGGGGAAGGTGACCCAACTCGACGCCGGGATCGACATGGCAGCCCCTGGCGGTCGCGCCGCAGCCCTGCGGGTCTCGATGCCGCGTGTCGCCCGCCTCACCACCGACCTCGCCGTCGCGGACGCCCGCGCCTGGGTCGACGCGCTGACCCGGCTCGAGGGCGTCGACCCCGGACCGATCGGTGTCGTCGGCTACTGCATGGGAGCGCGGCTCGCCGTCCGCACGGCCTGCGTGTCCAGCCGGGTGGCGGCCTGCGGCGGATTCCACGGCGGCGGCCTCGCCAGCGACCTCCCCGACAGCCCCCACCTGGCGCTGGATCTCGCCAAGGCCGAGTTCGTCTTCGGCCACGCCGACCACGACCCCGGGATGGACGCCGACGCCGTCGCCCGCCTCGGCCAGGCCCTCGCCGACGCCGGTCTCGTCGCCATCAACGAGGTCTACCCCGACGCCGCGCACGGCTTCACGCAGGCCGACACCGACGTGTATGACGACGAGGCCACCGAGCGCCACTTCCGAGAACTCAAGGCGCTGTTCGCCCGCACGCTGTGAGGCCGGACGCCGGCGTCCGGGTTGCGGGGTTGGGCCGGGTAGGCTCTGCCCTCGTGTTGAACGCCAGCCCCCGCACGTACCAGGTGATCACGTACGGCTGTCAGATGAACGCGCACGACAGCGAACGGATCGCCGGCCTGCTCGACGAGGCCGGCTATGAGCGTGCCCCGGAGGGCGCCGAGGCCGACGTCGTGGTGTTCAACACGTGCGCGGTCCGGGAGAACGCCGACAACCGGTTGTACGGCAACCTCGGCCACCTGGCGCCGGTGAAGGCCCGCCACCCCGGCATGCAGATCGCGGTCGGGGGGTGCATGGCCCAGAAGGACAAGGACTACGTCGTCCGCCGCGCGCCCTGGGTCGACGTCGTCTTCGGCACCCACAACATCGGTTCACTCCCGGTTCTGCTGGAGCGTGCACGCGTCGAGCATGCCGCCCAGGTCGAGATCGAGGAGGCGCTGACCCGCTTCCCGTCGACGTTGCCCGCGCGCCGCGAGTCGCCGTACGCGGGCTGGGTGTCGATCTCCGTGGGCTGCAACAACACGTGCACGTTCTGCATCGTGCCGTCGCTGCGCGGCCGCGAACAGGATCGCCGCCCCGGCGACGTCCTCGCCGAGATCCGCCTGCTGGTGGACGCCGGCGTCCAGGAGGTCACCCTGCTGGGCCAGAACGTCAACACGTACGGGATCGAGTTCGGGGACCGGCTCGCCTTCGGCAAACTCCTGCGCGCCTGCGGG
>CAZZGU010000278.1:0-3028 GCA_964653755.1 uncultured Nigerium sp.
AGCGCTGCGGACCGCTCTCGACGAGGCCCGGCGATACCGGGACATGTGATCGGCCCAACCGATCGAACTGATCCAACCCGTGTGGCATGTCGTGGGCGCCCGGGCCTTCACCCCGGAGCTTGGACACGGGGTTGGATTACGCGGCTGACAGGAGCGTAGCAGCGTGGTGGGACTCGTAGGCGGATGGGGACTGGTAACGGCACCAGGAGTGTCGCCGGCGGGTGTTGTAGCGGACCAGCCACCGGAACACTTGGCGTCGGCAGGTGGTCTCGTCGGCCCAGCTGGCGGCGTCTTGGAGGACCTCGCGTTTGAGGGTGGCGTTGAACGATTCGGCGAGCGCATTGTCGGCGCTCGACCCGATCGCCCCCATCGACTGGGTTACGCCCAGGTCATGGCAGAGCTTGGCGAAGTCCTTGCTGGTATAGACCGACCCATGATCAGAATGGAACACAGCCCCGTTTAGGGACCCTCGGGTCGACTTCGCGTTCCTGAGCGCGTCCTCGACCAGGCTGGTACGCATGTGGTCGGCCACCGCCCAGCCAGCCAGCCGCCGGCTGAAGCAGTCGATCACCGTAGCCAGATAAAGGTTAGTGCCATCAGCCAACGGCAGGTACGTGATATCGCCCACATAGCGCAGGTTCGCGGCCGGGGCGGTGAAGTCCCGCCTGAGCAGGTCGGGTACCTTCTGCCCCGACGGTTCGGGGATCGTGGTGCGGACCCGGCGCCGCTTCTGGTACCCGCGGATACCGTGCTCGCGCATCACCCGCGCGACCCGCTTGTGGTTGACCCGCTCACCGACCGGCTTGCCGTCGTTGAGTTCCGCGGTCACCCGTGGCGCCCCCACCGTGTTGTCGGCCTGGTGGATGTCCCGGATCCGGTCGGCCAACTCGGCATCAGCCGCCTCCCGCGCCTGCCGGGCCGGCGCTGCGGCCCGCCACGCGTAGAACGACGAACGCTCGACCTCAACGAGCTCACACAACCGCTTCACCTCGAAGGTGTCTTGGTGGTCGGCGACGAACTGGAAGCGGTTCACCATTTCGTCTCCCCGGCGAAATACTTGGCCGCCGCCCGGAGGATCTCACGCTCGGTGGCCAGCTTGACCGTCTCGGCCTCCAACTCCACCACCCGGGCCCGGAGCCGGACCACCTCCTCCTCCGGCGCCTCCCCCTCCGGGGCCGACGCCACCACCCGAGGCTGGAGCGGGCTACGGGTCAACGTACCGTCCGCGGCGGTCTTCCTGCCGGTCCCGAACAGGTCGAGCCAGTGACGCAGCGTGCCACGCTCGACCCCCAGGTCCTCGGCGATGCCACGCACCGTCGCACCCGGAGTGGACTCATACAAGTCGACCGCCTGCCGACGGAACTCATCGGAATAGTTCTTACGGGCCATGGTGAAGGATCATCTCGCTCTCACCCACACAAGTGTGGGATTCGGCGTGTCCAAGACCAAGGGTCAGGCCCCCGGCTGGTTGGGGCGCGAGGCACCCGGGTCGTAGCGGTAGCCGTCGCCGTCGAACTGCCTCATCGCTGACGGCGTGCGCACCCGATGGCGCACCAGCCAGCCGGCCATGGTGCCGCGGGCGCGCTTGGCGTAGAACGACACGATCGCGCGCCGGCCCCGCGCGTCGGTGTCCTCGAAGCGCGGCGCGATGATGCGCGCGCCGAGCACCTGGGGCCGCACGGCGCCGAAGTACTCCTCCGAGGCCAGGTTCACCACGATGTCGGCGCCCGGCGACTCGGCCAGGTCGGCCTTGAGGACCTCGGAGATGATGTCGCCCCACCAGGCGTACAGGTTCGCCCCGCGCGCCGTCCGCAGCCTGGTGCCCATCTCGAGGCGGTAGGGCTGCATGAGGTCGAGGGGGCGCAGCACACCGTAGAGGCCGGACAGGATCCGGACCGTCTTCTGCGCCTCGGTGAAGTCGCGCTCGGTGAACGACGGCGCGGCCAGACCCTGGTAGACGTCGCCGTCGAAGGCGAGGACGGCCTGCTTGGCGTTCTTCATCGTGAACGGGGGCGCGAAGTCGGCGTAGCGCTGCGCGTTGAGCGCCGCCAGGTCGTCGGAGAGATGCATCAGCGCGGCTATCCCCGAGGCGGGCAGGCCGCGGAGTACGTCGATCAGCTGTTGCGATTCGGCGAGTAGCCGCGGCTCGGAGTGCTTGCGGGTGGCGGGCTTCGTCCGGTAGTCCAGCGACTTCGCCGGGGACAGCAACGTGATCACGCCCCCGAGGCTAGCCGAACCGGACGCCGTGACCTCAGTCAGCGTCCCGCGGCCAGGCGTTGGGCCGGCAGCCGCCGAGGTCGATGCTCTGCTGCATCATCACCGGGGCCGGTGCGCCCTCGGCGGGGCACTCGACGTGGCCCAGGCCCAGGAAGTGGCCCACCTCATGGTTGACCAGGTACGACCGGTAGGTGCCGAGATCGTCATGATCACTGTCGCGCGGAGTTCAGGGTGTCTGCGAACCCGTCAACCGTCTCAGGCAAACGCCCCGCGAAGTTGCGGAGGGTGACACGGCGAACCTCGCCGTCCTCGCCGCGAGACACCACCGCCAGGCAAGGTGGATCATCGGTGAAGCTCGGATTGATCGGATACACCCAGCTCCATAACGGTCCGCCTTCTCCGATGGCCGCCTCCCACGTGCCGGCCTGCCACCGGCGCACTCGCCACCCGTCCCGGATCATCAAGCTACCTACAGCATCGACCCGCGCGACCACGGCGAGGAACCGGATCGTCGCCACCAGGCCAGCGAACACCCACACCAAACCCGCTACGAACCGATGGTCCGTCAGCAGCCACAACAAGATGCACGGGATCAAGGACGCCATCCACCACGCCACCGAGTTCAGCCCGATGCTGCCCCACGGACGAACGACCACTCCCATCGACGTGCCCGCGTCGACCGGCTTGGTCAGAAAGTATGTATGGTTTGCTTCATCGATATCGATTGCGTTGATGATGTTGGCCGTTACAAAGATGATCTGCGCGCCGGGGTAGCGTTCGTTGATCTGCCGCGCCAGCGCGATGCCGCTCT
>CAZZGU010000279.1:0-3012 GCA_964653755.1 uncultured Nigerium sp.
GCCACGGCGAGTTGAGCACGAGTCCGCTCAGCCGCCCGGGCCGTTCGCTGGCCCACAGGCTCACGACGAGGCCCCCCGTCGAGTGCCCCATGGCGAGCACGCTCTCGTGCCCCTCAAGGAGCGCGTAGGCGGCGTCGAGTTCGACGAAGTAGTCGTGCATGTGGTCGACGTAGCCGCTGAATTGCCCGGGCTGAAGACTGCGACCGCAGCGACGCAGGTCGACGGCGTAGAAGGCGGTGCCCTGGGCCTCGAAGAACTCAGCCAGGTGCCGCTGGAAGAAGTAGTCGTTCCAGCCGTGCACGTAGATCACCGCGCGGGGCAGGTCGCGAAGTGCCCGATCCGACCGACGGACGAGGGTCGCCACGACGGCGTCCTCGGGTTCACCTTCCAGGGGTTCGGCGCCCACGGGAATGTCCCGACGCTCGAAGCCGTCCAGAAGGTCGGGGCGCCACGTCTCGTCGACCGGACGCGGCGGGCGCGCCTCGGGCTTCGGCTCAGCGTGCAGCGGTTCCGGCAGCGCGGGGGTAGTCGTCGTCCTCGTCATCGTCGTCCTCGTCGTCATAACCGGGGACGTCGTCGTAGAGGTCCGATTCATCCTCGTCGTAGGGGTCTGCGTCCGAGGAGGCGTCGGACGGCCCCACGTGGCCCTGCACCCCCCGGAGCTCACGCTCCAGGGATGAGAAGTCCGTGGAGTAGGTACGGTACTTCAGATCGCGAGCGACCTTGGTCTGCTTCGCCTTAGCACGGCCGCGCCCCATATCGGGTCGACCCCCTTGCCTGTTCCAAGCGGTCTCGCCGCATATGTCATGTGATCGTGCATGAAGGGTACCCAACTTTGTGCCCACGACAAAGCCGGACAGCTTCGCACGCCCGCGGCGTCCGACAGCCTCTCAGCGCTCAGTGAGCAGGGTGTTCACCCACGAGCGTCACCGCTGCGGGGCCCTCGACGGCGGCCGCCTCACCCAGCACCCAGGCGTCCAGCCCGCGAGCGCGGGCGGCGGCAACGGCCGAATCGGCGGCGTCCCCGGCCACGACCAGCGCCATTCCGACGCCCATGTTGAGGGTGGCCTCGATGTCCGGCTGCGACACGGAGCCGATCTGCTGGACGAGCCGGAAGATCGAGGGCGGAGCCCACGTCGTCCGTTCCAGGGTGACCGCCACGCCGTCGGGCAGCACGCGCGCCAGGTTGTTCGCGAGCCCCCCGCCGGTGATGTGGCTGATCGCGTGGACCTCGACCGCGTCGATGAGCGCCAGGATGTCCCGCGCGTAGACGCGCGTCGGCGTCAGCAGTTCCTCACCCAGGGTCCGCCCCAGGTCGGGCACGTGGGCCTCCAGCCGCATCCCGGCCTGCCGGAGCAGGACGTGACGCACCAGCGAGTAGCCGTTGCTGTGCAGCCCCGAGGACGCCAGCGCGACCACCCGGTCGCCCGGGCGCACGCGCTCGGGACCGAGGATGCGGGCGCGCTCGACGACGCCCGTCGTCGCCCCCGCGACGTCGTACTCGTCGGGCTCGAGCAGCCCCGGGTGCTCCGCGGTCTCCCCGCCGAGGAGGGCCGCCCCGGCCACCTCGCACGCCGCGGCGATGCCCTTCACGATGGACGCGATGCGTTCGGGCACGACCCGCCCGGTCGCGATGTAGTCCGTGACGAACAGCGGCTCGGCGCCGACGACGACGAGGTCGTCGACCAGCATGCCGACCAGGTCGAAGCCGATCGTGTCGTGGATGTCGAGGGCCTGGGCTATGGCGACCTTCGTGCCGACCCCGTCGGTCGAGGTGGCGAGCACCGGATGGTCGAACTGCTTGAACGCCGAGGCGTCGAAGAAGCCGGCGAACCCGCCCAGCCCGCCGAGCACCTCGGGACGCCGCGTCCGGGCCACCCACTGCTTCATCAGGTCGACGGCCCGGTCGCCGGCTTCGATGTCGACGCCGGCGGCGGCGTACGCGGACTGGTCACTCATCGGGGTCCCCCTGGAACGCTGTGTCCTTGAGCCGCATCCGGCCGACGGCCGCGGCGGGAACGGGCACCGGGTAGATGCCGTCGAAGCAGGCCCGGCAGAGGCGCTTCTTCGCGACGCCCGTCGAGGCGACGAGCCCCTCGAGGCTGACGTACGCCAACGAGTCCGCCCCGATCGAGCGGCGAATGTCGTCGACGTTCATCCCGGGGGCAATCAACTCGGCCCGCGTGGCGAAGTCGATCCCGTAGAAACAGGGCCACTCGACCGGCGGGCTGCTGATCCGCACGTGCACCTCGGCTGCCCCCGCCTCCCGGAGCATCTTGACGAGCGCCCGTTGGGTGTTGCCACGGACGATCGAGTCGTCGACCACCACGAGTCGCTTGCCCGCGATGGCGTCGCGGATCGGGTTGAGCTTCAGCCGGATGCCCAACTGGCGCAGCGTCTGCGTCGGCTGGATGAACGTCCGCCCGACGTAGGAGTTCTTGACCAGGCCGAGCCCGTAGGGGATCCCGGACGCCTCCGCGTACCCGATCGCGCTCGGGATGCCCGACTCGGGGGTGGGGATGACGAGGTCGGCGTCCACGGGCGCCTCCATCGCGAGCGTCCGGCCGATCTCGACCCGGACCTGGTGGACGCGCCGCTGGCTGATCACAGTGTCCGGACGGGCCAGGTACACGTACTCGAAGACGCAGCCCTTCGGGTTGGCCTCGGCGAACCGGGCCGAGCGCAGTCCGCCCTCGTCGACGGCCACGAGTTCGCCCGGCTCGATCTCGCGGATGAAGGTCGCGCCGATGATGTCCAGGGCGGCGGTCTCCGAGGCGACGACCCAGCCGCGCTCGAGGCGTCCGAGCACGAGGGGGCGGATGCCCTGCGGGTCCCGGGCCGCGAAGAGGGTGCCCTGGTCGATGAAGGTGAGGCAGAAGGCGCCGGCCAACCTGGGCAGGATGTCGAGCGAGGCGTCCCACAGGGAGCCCTCACAGGTGGCCAGCAGGGCGCTGATCAGGGAGGTGTCGCTGGTGGAGTCCATGCGCTCCTTGGTGACGACCTCCGCCGACT
>CAZZGU010000280.1:0-3004 GCA_964653755.1 uncultured Nigerium sp.
GGCCGCTGCGCCGCTGGCGCTGACTTCGACGCGGGCTCCGCTTCGCCAGGCCCGGCCCCGGGCCTCCACCGAGACCAGCCGGGCGTGCGTGACCCAGAAGGCGGGTCGGGGCCCGGACGCCTCGAAGGACCGGCCGCCGGAATCCAGGACGACGACGACGGAGGCGACCGCCCCCTCGCGGGCCAACTCACGCACCGGACCCGAGGAGGACGCCCAGACCCGGACGAATCCCGAGGCCAGACACACGGCCGCCAGCAGGGCCAGCGCCGCCCAGTACCAGCTCCGTCGAAGACGGGAGACCACGCCCAGCGCCACCACGCCGATTCCGGCCACGACCCACCAGACGGGCTCGCCCGCCGAGGAGAGCCACATGCTCGCCCAGGCGACGAGCGCCAGCCCCAGGGGCCGGGACTCCTCGCGGGCCTGCTCGGGCACCTCAGACCCCCACGTGCGGGGCCAGCCGCTCCAGCGTCTTCGGCCCGATGCCGTCGACCTCGGCGAGTTCCTCGACCCGGTTGAAGCGTCCATGACGCTCCCGCCAGTCCAGGATGTGCTGCGCAGTGACCGGGCCCACCCCGGGCAACGTGTCGAGCTGGGCCGACGTCGCCGTGTTGAGGTTGACCGTCGCCCCACCCCCCGCGGAGCCCGCAGCCGGATCCTCGTTCGCCGCACGCACGGTGCCCCCCGGCTCCGACGGGCTCCCGATCATGATCTGGGATCCGTCCGTGACCGGAGCCGCGAGGTTGAGGTCGCCTGGCCGGGCCTCCTGGGTGAGCCCGCCGGCCGCCTCGAGCGCATCCCGCACCCGCGCTCCCGGCGTCACCTCGACGACCCCCGGACGAGCCACAGCGCCGAGGACGTGAACCAGGACACGGGGCTCGGGGGTCGGGGTGGCTGTTTCGTGCTGCAGGGTGGGCGTGGGCGAGGGCGCGTCGAGAGGCACGGTACGTGCCTGCGCCAGACTGAACGCCGTGTAGGCGACCGCGAGCAAGCCGAACACCGCCACGACGGCCACGTGCTCCCGACCGAAGGCCGCGGCGCGCCTGGCGGCGTCCGCGACGTGGCCCGGAAGGGCTCGGGCCGCGTCCCCGAGGGTGGGCACGGGCTCTGTTCCCAGGCCATCGCCCGTGTCCGGTGGATCACCGTCGAGTCCGTCCGGTCCAGAAGGCACGACGGACCGGCGCGGCGCGATCTCGGCGATCAGCTCTTCCAGCCGACGCCGCACGGCCTCGCTCATCACCGGGTCAGGCCGGCCCCGCCGCACGCTCATGGCACCACGTTGGGCCGCGAGGCCCGCTGCGTGTCACCCACGGCCCGCCTGTGGACAACGGGCGCCCCCAGGAGGCCTGCGTCCACAGGGTGGTCAGCCCCGTGGGACGATGCTCACCATCTTCGGAAGCCGGACGATGACCTTGGCGACGTCGCGCCCGGCCAGCGAGCGCTGCACGCCCTCGTCGGCGAGGGCGGCCGCCGTCGCCTCCTCCTCGGTGATCCCGGCGGGCACCTCGAGCTTGGCGCGCACCTTGCCCTGCACCTGGACGACCAGCGTCACCGTCTCGGCGATGAGCAGGGCCGGGTCGGACTGGGGCCACGAGGAGCGGGCGACCGACGGGGCCTGCCCGAGGATCTCCCACATCTCCTCACCCAGGTAGGGGGCGACGACCGAGAGTGCCTGGGTCACGAATTCGGCGGCCTCGCGTACCGCGGGGTCGGCCGGTCCACAGCCGCTGTCGATGGCCTTGCGGACGGAGTTCACCAGCTCCATGATCCGGGCGACCACGACGTTGAACCGCCGCGAGTCCAGTGCCTCGGTGATGTCGGCGATACCGCGGTGGGTCACCCGGCGCAGCGCGGCGTCGCCCATGGCCGGGTCGGCGCCGACCGGGGAGGACACATCCTGGGCCAGGCGGTAGGCGCGCTGGAGGAACTTCGCCGTCGATCCGGGGGACATGTCGGCCCAGTCGATGTCGTCCTCCGGCGGGCCTGCGAAGACGATCGTGGTGCGAATGGCGTCCACACCGTACGCGTCGATCTGCTGCCCGAGGTCCACGCCGTTGCCCAGGGACTTGCTCATGGCCTTGCCCTGGTTGATGACCTGCCCTTGATTGAGTAGGCGCGTGAAGGGCTCGGTGAAGTCGATCAGGCCCACGTCATGCAGCACCTTGGTGAAGAAGCGGCTGTAGAGCAGGTGCAGGATGGCGTGCTCGACACCGCCGACGTACTGGTCGACCGGCATCCAGCGGCGGACGACCTCCGGGTCGAACGCCTGGGCGTCGTCGGTCGGGCTGCAGTAGCGGTAGTAGTACCACGAGGAGTCCACGAAGGTGTCCATCGTGTCGGCGTCTCGCTCCGCTGGCCCACCGCAGGAGGGGCAGTTCACCGAGCGCCAGGCGGTCGCCGCGGCCAGCGGCGCGGTCCCCTTGGGTGCGAGGTCGGCGCCCCGCAGGTCGGGCAGTTCGACGGGCAGCTGGTCGTCGGGGACGGGAACCTCGCCGCAGACCGGGCAGTGGATGATCGGGATCGGGCAGCCCCAGAACCGCTGCCGCGACAGAAGCCAGTCCCGCAGCCGGAACGTGACGGCCGCGCGTCCGGTCCCGTCAGCCTCAAGTCGCTCGTTGATGCGCGCGATGCCGGACGCCTTGTCGGAGAGTCCGTCCAGCAGCGCGGAGTTCACGTAGGTGCCGTCCCCCGGCGTCGCACGGCCGCTCACCACGGGGTCCGGCTCGCCGGTGTCGATGATCACCCGCACCGGCAGGTCGAACCGCAGGGCGAACTCGAGGTCGCGCTGGTCGTGGGCGGGCACCGCCATGATCGCGCCGGTGCCGTACTCGCTGAGGACGTAGTCCGCGGCCCAGACCGGCAGCTTCTCGCCGTTGACGGGGTTGGTCGCGTGCACGCCCAGGAAGACGCCGGTCTTCTCCCGCTCGGTGGACTGCCGCTCGATCTCGGTCGCCAGCTTGGTCTTCTCCAGGTAGGCCTCGAACTCCGCGCGGTGGTCTTCGTC
>CAZZGU010000281.1:0-3001 GCA_964653755.1 uncultured Nigerium sp.
CACAGTGCTTCCCTCGGCGTCCTTCATCTGGGAGGCGATCGTGCGCTTCCAGATGAGGTCGTAGAGGCGGAACTGGTCACCGCGCAGGCCGGTCGCGTCCGGCGTGGCGAAGTGCTCCCCCGCAGGGCGGATCGCCTCGTGCGCCTCCTGGGCGTTCTTCACCTTGGACGCGTACGCGCGCGGTTTCGGCGGCAGGTACTGCGCTCCATAGAGTTCCTGCACCTGGGCCCGCGCGGCGGTGATCGCCGTCGCCGACAGCGTCACGGAATCGGTTCGCATGTACGTGATGAAGCCGCCCTCATAGAGCTCCTGCGCCACCGACATCGTGCGTTGGGCCGTGAAGCCGAGCTTGCGGCCGGCATCCTGCTGCAGCGTCGTGGTCCGGAAGGGGGCGTAGGGCTTGCGCGTGTAGGGCTTGGCCTCGACCTTCGCCACCGCCGCGGACGCCGCGCGCAGCGCCTCCGCGAGAAGCTCGGCCTGGTCGAGCGCCAGGTGGAGCAGACCGCGTCCGGTGACCTGGCCGCGGGCGTCGAAGTCGCGGCCGGATGCAACACGGCGACCGGCCGCCGCGGCCAGTTTCGCGGTGAAGCTCCGGGGCTCGGCGGACGCGCCGGCGTCCAGCACCGCTTCAACGTCGGCGTAGGACGCCGGCCGGAACGCCATGCGTTCGCGCTCGCGGTCGACGACGAGCCGGGTTGCCACCGACTGCACGCGCCCGGCCGACAGCTTCGGCATGACCTTCTTCCACAGCACGGGCGACACCTCGTAGCCGTAGAGGCGGTCGAGGATGCGGCGGGCCTCCTGGGCGTCGACGAGGTCGGTGTCCAGGTCGCGGGGGTGGGCGACCGCCTCGCGGATCGCCTCGGGCGTGATCTCGTGGAAGACCATGCGCTTGACCGGAACCTTGGGCTTGAGTTCCTGCAGCAGGTGCCACGCGATGGCCTCGCCCTCGCGGTCCTCGTCGGTGGCCAGGAGCAGTTCGTCGGCCGTGGCGAGCTTGGCCTTGAGATCGCGGATCGTGGCCCGTTTGTCGGCGGCCACCACGTAGAGCGGCTCGAAGTCGGCCTCGATGTTCACCCCCGTGCGCGCCCACTTCTCGCCCTTGTACTTGGCCGGCACCTCGGAGGCCCCGGTGGGCAGGTCACGCACGTGCCCCCGGCTGGACTCGACGACGTAGCCCTCACCGAGGAAGCTCGCGATCTTGTTGGCCTTCGTGGGGGATTCCACGATGACGAGCCGGCGAAGGATCTTGGTAGCCACGATCTGCTTTCTGGTGCCTGGGCGGAGGACCGGGGCCACTCTAGCCCCGGCGCTGGGTGTGAATGCTAGCCCGGCTCGCTCGTGACGCTGCACACAGGGGCCCTGCTCGCCCCAATCGCGGGGCACCGGAGCCCTTCTGGTCGCGGGAAGTGACGCGAAAGTGACGCGCTGTCGTGCCAAGGGCCCTGTTTCGGGCAATTCACTCAGGAGCGCGGCACTCTTCAGGCAGAAGGTGGCGGAGCCGGTCACCTAGACTGTCCGGGTGTCTGTCCCGTGGCCCCCGCCGAGCGGTGCGCCCGTCGCCCCACCACCTCGTCGAGGCTCGCTGGGGCTGGGGCTGCTTCTCGGGGTCGCGACCGGGATCGCCGTCCTGGCCGTCGGGAGCAGCACGTTCGGCTGGATCCCGGTCGGTCCGCCCGGCGCGTCTGTCTCACCCAGCGCGTCCGAGCCCAGCGCGTCCGAGCCGCGTCCCACCCCGGTGCAGACCCAGGGACCCGTCGACGTCACCGCGGGCATGGAACGCGGGATCGTCCTCATCACCGGGGAGACCGCCTCGGAGAACATCGCGGGGACGGGCATGATCCTGTCGCCGGACGGGCTCGTGCTGACGAACTACCACGTGGTTCGCTCCACCGAGCGGATCGCGGTCACGATCGCTGCGACCGGCGACACCTACGACGCGGTGCTGGTGGGGCGCGATGCGACGAAGGACGTGGCCCTGCTGCAGGTGCGAGGCGTCCGGAGGCTGCAACCGGTGACCCTTGATGACGACCCGCACGCCATCGGGGACGTGGTCGTCGCGGCCGGCAACGCCAACGGCCAGGGCTACGTGACCGCCAACCGGGGGAACATCACCGCCCTGGGGCGGCGCATCATCGTCCGGGGCCCCACCTCGGAAGACCCCGACACGGAACTCACCGGGCTCCTCGAGACGAGCGCCCCCGGCTGGCCCGGCGACTCCGGCGGGCCGATGTTCGACGCCGAGGAGGAGGTCATGGCGATGACGACCGCGGGGAGCGACACCGACGACCCGGAGCGGGTGATCTACGCGATCCCCATCCAGGACGCGCTCGCGGTGGTCGACCTCATCAGGGCGGGGGACGAGTCCGGGACGGTCGTGATCGGGCCGCGGGCCTACCTGGGCATCGTGGTCCGCCAGGACGCGGTGGGCGTCGAGGTGGACAGGGTCGTGTCCGCCAGCCCTGCCAGCCGTGCCGGCCTCCGGGCCGGCGACACGATCATCTCCGTGGCGGAACGCGACGTCCGGACGCGGTCCGAGTTGTCAGCAGTGCTGGACGATCTGGAACCCGGCGACCAGGTCACGATCATGTGGCGGACGGCTGACGGCCAGGTCCGCACAGGCGAGGTCACGCTCGAGGAGAGTCGCGTCAACTGACCTCAACGGGCTGCCACACGCGACCCACAGGTGATTCACAGGATCCCGACCTTCACTGGAGGGTGACCGATCCCGACGAAGGAGCGACACCCCATGTCGAGCACCGAAACGTTCCGCCCGGACCCCTCGTGGCCCCCGCCGCAGGGACAGCCGGTGTGGCCACAGCCGTCCACGCCCCCGCCGCCGCGGAAGAAGCGCCGCGTCGGGCTGCTCGCGACCGCCGCGGTCGTGGCAGGCACGGCCCTGCTCCTGCAGTCGACCGGCATCCTGGAGATCGGCACGGTACCGACCCCCACCCCGACCCTGGCGCCGGACCTGCCCGGTTCCCGCGAGGACACCGAGGCC
>CAZZGU010000282.1:0-2962 GCA_964653755.1 uncultured Nigerium sp.
CGGCGAGGTCGCCCGCTACGTGGGCACCTACGGGGAGGGCCGGCTGGCCGGCGTCGTGCTGGCCGCCTCCATCACGCCGGCGCTGTGCCAGACCGACGACAACCCCGACGGCGCCATGCCGTTCGCCGGGTTCGCGGGACTGCGCGACCAGTGCGCCGGCGACCGGGACGCCTTCGTGCGGCAGTTCATGACGTGGTTCTTCAGCAACGCGGCCGGGATGACGATCTCCGAGGACGCGTTCGCGGACGTCCTGCGCGTCGGTGGGCAGGGCTCCGACAAGGCCCTGGAGGACACCATCCTCATCTGGGCGACCGATCTGCGCGCCGACTGCGCGAAGATCACCGTGCCCACGCTCGTGATCCACGGCGATGAGGACAACAACGTCCCGTACCCGGCGTCCGGCCGGCGGTCGGCCGCGTTGATCGAGGGGGCGCAATTGCACGTCGTCCACGGCGGTCCGCACGGCATCAACGTCAGCCACGCCGGCGAGTTCAACGCGGCGCTGCTGGAGTTCCTCGGCGCCCTCTGACCCACGCTCCGACACGTGGAACACCGGCTCGACCCCGACCCGCGGACGCCGGGGGCGTTTCAGGTCATGTTCGGGACGACCGCCCACTCGTGGGTGGATCCCGTCGATCCGCTGCGGATCGAGTTCGAGTACGTCGAGCGCCTGGTCGAGGCGCTCGAGGCGACGGTCCTGGCGCGACCGCCCGACGACCACGTGCGGGTCGTGCATGTGGGCGGCGGCGGGCTGACGATCCCGCGGTACGTGGCGGCGCGGCGTCCGCGTACCGCGCAGATCGTGCTGGAGCCGGACGCCGACCTGACCATGGAGGTGCGCCGGCGGGCGCCCTTGCCTCCCCGGTCGGGGATCCGGGTGCGGCCGGTCGACGGGCGGGCCGGGATCGCTGCGATGCCGCTGGACTACGCCGACGCCCTCGTGTTGGACGCCTTCGACGGGGCCCGGGTGCCCGCTGATCTCGTGTCTGCCGAATTCCTGGCCGACGCGCGGGCTCGTTGCCGGGCGGGGGCGTTGTTCGCCGCGAACGTGAGCGACCGGGCACCGTTCGGGTGGGCGAAGCGGTTCGTGGCGGGGGTGCGCGCGGAGTTCACCCACGTGCTCGTGAACGCCGAAACCGCAGTCTGGAAGGGGCGCCGCTTCGGCAACCTCATCGTGCTCTCCTCCGACGCGCCGCTTCCCGAGGCCGTCCATCGCCTGCCCGCGATCCCCGTCACGCCCTACCGGGGGATCGCGGGGCGGGAACTGGTCCGGTGGCTGGGTGGCGCCCAACCGTTTGCCGACACGGACGCCACCCCGTCACCTGCGCCGCCGCTGGGCTGGTCCCGGTGACCCGGGAGTCCTCGGCGTCGAGAGCCCCGCGCCGGGCCGTCCGGCGGCGCGGCCGCGTCGCGACGTGGATTCCGATCGCGTTCCTCGTGCCGCTGCTGGGGCTCTTCGGCTGGTCGGCGTACGACCTCTACCTCGCCCCTGCCGTGGACCCGGCCGCGTCGGCGCAGCAGGTCGCGGCCCTGCGCCAGTCCTGGGACGCGGGGCCTCGCGACCCGCTCCTGGCGGCCCCCGGCGAAGCCGTGGCGATCCTGCGGATCCCCGCGCTCGGGGGGCGCGAGTACCCCGTGCTCGTCGGCACGAGCGACGACGTGCTGGCCCTCGGCGTGGGCTGGTACGAGGGGACGGCCGCGCCCGGGGAGGTCGGCAACTTCGCCGTCGCCGGGCACCGCGGGTTGTCGGGGCCGTTGTCCCGCCTGGACGAGCTACCCGCAGGGGCCGAGATCGTGGTCGAGACCCAGGCCGCCACCCACACCTACGTGCTTGACTCCGCGCCCGGGCTGACGCGCGTGGCGGCGTCCGACACCTGGGTCGTCCAGCCCGTGCCGGGGGAGCCCGAACTGCGGCCCACCCGGGCGCTCATCACCCTCACCACGGCCGGCGACCTGGTGGCGTCCGACGCACGCCTCGTCGCGACCGGACCGTTGGCCGACACGCGCCCGAAGTGACGCCGCGGTGGCAGACGCAGCTCCCCGCGTCCACATTGCGGAGGATCGTACAGGGACTATGCTGCGCGATCTTCCGCAATGTTCATGGTGAGCCCACCTGGGCGACCCGATGCCCGGATGAACGACCGAGGACACCCACTAGGGTGTGGGCCATGATGGACCGTCGCGAACTCATCGAGCACATCCGCACCCTGGCCGTCGTGCGCGGGAGGGTCACGCTGGCGTCCGGGCGGGAGGCGGAGTACTACGTCGACCTGCGCCGGGTCACCCTCGACGGGGCAGCCGCCCCCCTGGTCGGACGGGTCATGCGCGACCTCGTCGCTGACTGGGACTTCGAAGCCGTGGGCGGGCTGACCCTGGGCGCGGACCCGGTCGCGGTGGCGATGCTGCACTCCGCGGCGGCGGACGGCGGACGGCTCGACGCGTTCGTGGTGCGCAAGGAGTCGAAGGCGCACGGGCTCCAGCGTCGGATCGAAGGGACCGAGATCGCCGGGCGGCGCGTGCTGGTGGTGGAGGACACTTCGACGACGGGTGGTTCGGTGATGGCCGCGGTGGAGGCGGTCCGCGGGGCTGGCGGGGAGATCGTCGGAGTGGCGGTCATCGTCGACCGGGACACCGGAGCGCGTGAACGCATCGAGGCCGAGGGGCTGCCCTACCGCGCCGCCTTCGGGCTGGGGGACCTCGGGTTGCTTTGAGCTGCGCTGGCGAAGCCGTCGGCCGGGGTCGGGTGCGAAACACCGCGGGTACTTCCGCACAGGGGGGAAACACCGCCGGTACTTCCGCACA
Organism: uncultured Nigerium sp.; assembly: GCA_964653755.1. Lineage (GTDB taxonomy): Bacteria > Actinomycetota > Actinomycetes > Propionibacteriales > Propionibacteriaceae > Propioniciclava. Next base: position 2,803 of record CAZZGU010000282.1, read on the forward strand.
GGGGGGGAAACACCGCCGGTACTGACAAACACCGCCCGTATACCGGCGGTCGATGTGAGTACCGGCGGTGTTTTCGTCCGGACCGTGAGTACCGGCGGTGTTCTCCCCCGCACCGTGAGTACCGGCGGTGTTCTCCCCCGCACCGTGATACCGGCGGTGT
>CAZZGU010000283.1:0-2949 GCA_964653755.1 uncultured Nigerium sp.
CCCGGACTCCCCCGAGAGCCCGGAATCCCCGGAAAGCGCCGACTCCCCGGAAAGCGCCGAGAGTCCTGAGTCTGCGGAGTCCGCGCCCTCGCCCGAGGACGACGACGAGTAACACCTGAGCGCAAACACCGGCGGTGCCGCCCTCGTGGCGGTCCACCGCCGGTGTTTCGTTTCCCCGGCAGAGCGGACGACTGGCGTCCGGCTTGCGCCGACAGCGAACAACGCGACCACCCGCTCCGTTTTGTCGGCAGGGGACGGTAGGTTCACCACGTGAGCGAATTTCTTCCCGGCATCCGCGCCGCGTCCGTCGCATCGGGCGGTGGCATGAACGACTCGGTCTACCAGGCCCTGCTGGCCAACCGAATCATCTTCCTCGGCAGTGAGGTGCGCGACGAGAACGCCAACGCGATCTGCGCCCAGATGCTGCTGCTGAACGCAGAGGATCCCGAGAAGGACATCTATCTCTACATCAACAGCCCCGGCGGCTCGGTCACGGCGGGCATGGCGATCTTCGACACCATGCAGTGGATCAGCAACGACGTCGCCACGGTGGCGATGGGCCTGGCGGCGTCCATGGGGCAGTTCCTGCTCAGCGCCGGCACGAAGGGCAAGCGTTACGCCCTGCCGCACGCGAAGATCATGATGCACCAGCCGTCCGGCGGGCTGGGTGGTACGGCGTCCGACATCAAGATCATCGCCGAGCAGATCATCCAGACGAAGAAGGAAATGGCTGAGCTGATCGCGCTCCACACGGGCAAGACCGTGGACCAGATCGAGGCCGACTCCGACCGGGATCGCTGGTTCACCGCCACCCAGGCCCTCGAATACGGGTTCATTGACCACGTCTATGAGCGGGCCGCCCAGATCAACTCCGACGACGCGCCGAATCAGTGAGGAGCCGACCGATGCACGCACACCTCCTCCCCGGAGGCCTCGCCCCCGCCACCCCCACCATGGACTACTTCATCCCCCAGTGGGAGGAGCGGACGAGCTACGGCGTCCGCCGTGTCGACCCGTACACCAAGCTGTTCGAGGACCGGATCATCTTCCTCGGCACGCCGATCAGCGACGACATCGCGAACGCGGTCATGGCGCAGCTGCTCGTCCTCCAGTCGCTGGATCCGGAGCGTCCGATCAGCATGTACATCAACAGCCCCGGTGGCTCGTTCACGGCGTTGACCGCGATCTACGACACCATGCGCTACATCAAGCCCGACGTGCAGACGGTGTGCCTGGGGCAGGCGGCGTCAGCCGCGGCCGTCCTTCTCGCCGCCGGCGCCAAGGGGAAGCGGTTCGCGCTGCCCAACAGCCGGATTCTCATCCATCAGCCGGCCACCGAGGGCGGGTACGGGCAGAGCTCCGACCTCGAGATCCAGGCGCGGGAGATCCTTCGGATCAGGTCGCTGATGGAGGACATGTTGGCCGCCGACACCGGGCAGCCGGTCGAGAAGATCAGCAAGGACATCGAGCGTGACAAGTACCTGACCGCCGAGGAGGCGCGGGAGTACGGAATCATCGACGAGATCTTCACGTCGCTGAAGGAAATCCAGTAGTCGATTCCCGCTGGCGCGGAAGGGGAAGGTCATGGCACGGATCGGCGAGACCTCCGACCTGTTGAAGTGTTCGTTCTGCGGCAAGAGCCAGAAGCAGGTTCGGAAGCTGATCGCCGGTCCCGGCGTGTACATCTGCGACGAGTGCATCGAACTGTGCAACGAGATCATCGAGGAGGAGTTCTCCGAGGGCAGCGATGCCGGCTTGCTCGAGGAGGTCCCCAAGCCACGCGATGTCGTCCGGTTCCTTGACAGTTATGTGATCGGTCAGGAGACCGCCAAGAAGGCGCTCGCGGTGGCGGTGTACAACCACTACAAGCGCGTCCAGGCCCAGGCTGCCAGCCCGGCGCGACGGGCCGCCGATGACGAACTGGTCGAACTCGGCAAGTCGAACATCCTTCTCATCGGTCCGACGGGCTGCGGCAAGACGTATCTGGCCCAGACGCTGGCGCGGATGTTGAACGTCCCCTTCGCCATGGCGGACGCGACGACCGAGGCCGGCTATGTCGGCGAAGATGTCGAGAACATCTTGCTGAAACTGATCCAGGCCGCCGACTTCGACGTGAAGAAGGCCGAGACCGGGATCATCTACATCGACGAGATCGACAAGGTCGCCCGCAAGTCCGAGAACCCGTCGATCACACGCGACGTGTCGGGCGAGGGCGTCCAGCAGGCGCTCTTGAAGATCCTGGAGGGGACGACCGCCTCCGTGCCTCCGCAGGGCGGGCGCAAGCACCCCCACCAGGAGTTCATCCAGATCGACACCACCAACATCCTCTTCATAGTCGGCGGTGCGTTCTCCGGGCTCGAGGAGATCATCAACGCCAGGGTCGGGAAGCGTCCGCTCGGGTTCAACAACGACATGGCCCTGCGTCGCCGGGAGAACGTCAACCCGTTCGCCGAGGTGCGGCCCGAGGACCTCCACAAGTACGGGCTGATCCCGGAGTTCATCGGACGCCTCCCGATGATCTCCACGGTCAACCCGCTCGACAAGGAAGCTCTCGTGCGGATCCTCGTGGAGCCGAGGAACGCCTTGGTCAAGCAGTTCCGCAAGCTCTTCGAGCTCGACGGCGTCGACCTCGAGTTCGCCCCGGACGCCATCGACGCCATCGCCGAACTGGCGCTCGCGCGCGGCATCGGGGCGCGGGGACTGCGCTCGATCCTCGAGGAGATCCTCCTCAACGTGATGTTCCACGTGCCCAGCGACGATGACATCGCCCAGGTGCGGATCACCGCCGGCACCGTCCGGGACGGCGAGGAGCCCGTGTTGTCGCAGCGGTCGCACCTGTCCCGCTCGACCCGGAGAAACCGCTCGGCCTGACGGCCAGCGGGATCCCGCCCGAGTCGGCACAGGTCTGATCCAGCGCAGTCGTGGGCCTGGCGGGTGCGGTCGTCACCA
>CAZZGU010000284.1:0-2906 GCA_964653755.1 uncultured Nigerium sp.
CCCACCCCAACGTTCACCAATGTCGCTATGATTGAGACATTGAGTCATCCGAAAGGGGCACCCGTGAGCCTCTACCGCCAACCCGAACTGGACGCGCACGATCGCGAGGTACTGGACGAGATCCATGCCATGAAACGCGACCTGGCCGCGTTCCTGCGCGTGCCCAGCCGCTGGCGCGGAGCCCTGCGCCGCACGTCGCGCGCCAAGGCGATCAGGGGGTCGAACAGCATCGAAGGGATCAACGCGACTCCCGACGACGCACTGGCCGTCGTGGATGAACAACTCCCCCTGTCCGCCGACGAACGCGTGGCAGCCGAGATCACCGCGTACCGACGGGTCCTGACCTACGTGCTGCACATGATCGGGGACCCGGACGTGAGGCCCGACCTGCAGACCATTAAGTCGCTTCACTTCCTGCTGCTCGAGCACGATCTGCAGAAGTCGCCCGGCCGGTTCCGGCAGTCAGAGATCTACGTCCACGACGAGCTGGACGACCGCCTCGTCTACCAAGGCCCAGACCCTGCGCTCGTCCCCGAACTCATGGCACAGTTCGCCAACGAACTGTGCTGCCAGCAGCAGGGCGACCCGATCGTGGTCGCAGCCATGGCCCACCTGAACCTTGTGATGATCCACCCGTTCCGCGACGGCAACGGACGGATGGCACGCGTACTCCAAACCTTCATGCTCGGCCGCGACGGCATCCTTGAGCCGGAGTTCTCGAGCATCGAAGAGTGGCTTGGACGCAACACCGAGGACTACTACGCCATCCTCGCCAAGACAGGACGCGGCGCCTGGAACCCCGACAACGACGCCCACGACTGGGTGCGCTTCAACCTGCGCGCCCACCACATGCAGGCCCAAACCGTTGCCCGGCGCGTCGAAGAGATCAAGAGCATCTGGCAGAAACTGCTGGAACTCGGCGAGCCGCTCGACATCCCGGACCGGTCCTATGACGCACTGGTGGACGCCGCCCTGGGCTACCGCGTCCAGCGCCCGAGCTACGCCAAGCAGACCGGCGTGGAGGATCGCACCGCAACCCGCGACCTCAAGGAACTCGTGGACGCCGGGCTGCTCGAAGCACACGGGCAGACGCGCGGACGCTACTACGTGGCCGGCGAGCCGATCCGAAAGCTGAGGCAGGAAATCCGGACCACCAGGCCCCTGCTGGTCGACCCGTACCCCGATCTGATGACCAAGGTCCGCTCGTCTCTGAAGGACAACCCACGCGACCTGTCGTAATGATTGAGACATTGAGACACCGGTTGGGCGCACTGGGATCACTGCAATGCACCGGGCATGCTGGTCTCACGACGAACCGGATCGCCGGAGCGTCTGTTCGCCGAGGGCCCCCACGGGGCCCTCGAGCTTTATTGCCCTCAGCGCGTCCGGGAGCCCTGAACGTCGCGATCCCTCAGCCGTCGTTCGAACTCGGCATAGGCCGCGCGCATGTCGGCCTCGCGGTCGAGGAACCGGAAGGGCAGCTCGTAGGTGTAGGTGTTGCCCGCCTGGTTGTTGGCCGTGCGCTCCTCGACGGACGTCGCGTCACCCTTATTGCGCCACGGCACCTGCACCGAGTTCGGGACGAGCCGTCCGTTGGCGTCGTACAACAGCTTCTCTTTGCTGCTCGGGGCTCCACGATCCTTGTCAAAGAGGACCGCGAACTGCGTGCGGTACACCGTGCACAGCTGGTCTGCTGTCACCCCCAGCATCAACGCCACCAGCGCGTCGAGCTCCACCAGCGCGTTGCGGCGGTCCTCCGCGATCCGCAAGGGCGTGGACGCCGTCCACTCCGGCCCCACGTCCCCCAAGTTCGGACGCCCCGGGCGCGGCGTGGGCAGCGCCCACGAATCGTCGGTGAAGGACGCCTCGTACACCTCGCGCCACAGGTCGGCGTAGGCGTCGGTGACGCAGTTGAGCCGCAGGGTGCGCAGCAGCAGTTCTGGCTGTAGCGGGTGGTCCAAGGCGATGGGGAGGCGGAAGATGGCTGCCGAGTTGATGTGGTTCTTGGTGGACGAGCGGATCGAGAAGTCGGACAGGAGCGTCGACACGAATCCCGTGGTGACGGCCAAGGTCTTCTCGGAGATGGCTCCGAGACTCCCGACCGCGTTCACGTGCGCGGCGCCAGGAGGAATCACTGCAGGGATGAGGGTCCGCTCTCCCGTGTTCGCTGCCATTTCGCGCCAGGCGATCCGGTAGTGGTCGCGGGCGGGTCCGGCGTCGCCCCAGTGGGTGTAGTTGGCGTCGTAGCGGGCCCGGTCTCTGGCGGGCTTGTAGGCCGTGACCGGGATCGCGTCGGCCGCGAGCGCCTCGAAGTCGGTGGCCGCCCAGTCTTGGTTGTGCTTCATCGAGGCGTTCGGCGTCTTGTAGAGCGGTGTGGCGACGTGCAAATGCGGACCTTGCAGGATCGCGTCGCTCCACGTGTCGGGGGTTCCCCAACGGGACTCGAAGCAGCCCTTCACGCGGTCGGACTTCTCGTGCCACCCGCTGGAGAACTGCAGTCCGAGCGACCCGACACGGTCGTGCCGGGCGAGGTTGGCGAGCACCTCGGCGACCGCCCGGTTCACGGTGTAGACCATCCGGGTCTGCCGGACGGGCACTGACTCGTCCTCCAGGATCTCGTGCCAGGTGCGCAGCGTGTCGTCGGTGACCGTGATGATGCGCCGGGCGTGGCGACGTTGGTCCCAGTTTCCGTCTGGGTCCTTGAAGCCGGGTTCGGGGCCGGTTCCGTCGTGGCCCAGCGATCGCTCGACGGTGTCAGGGCGATATAGCGAGGTGGCCTGCTGGAAGTGGATTCCGCCGGGCGCCCCGTAGATGTGGATGCCGAAGCTGACATGGTGATCGACCTCGTAAAGCATCAGTTCGTTGATGAACTGCCAGTGCCGACGCAATCTGGTGTAGGTCTCGGA
>CAZZGU010000285.1:0-2903 GCA_964653755.1 uncultured Nigerium sp.
ACCCGCCAGCACGGCTGGTTGTGTCGACAAACCGTTTCACGCAGCGACGGCATCATCCGCAGGAACGACACCGATCCCGCCCATAGCCGAGGGTGGTTGTCGGCGGCCACGGCAGACTGCCCGTAGGCGGTCATGAGACTGCCCGTTGACGGTCATGAGTTTTGCCCGTCCGCGGTCATGGGATTTGCCCGACACGTCTTGTTGTTCCTGACTGGTTGAGCCGGTCGGGGTCCCTCCTCAGGTGCACTTGCAGTGCTGAGTTGCTGCGTGCCCTGAGGAGGGTTGAGTGAAGTCTGCCGAGGAGATCATGGAAATCCTAGATTCGTACGATTTGACGGGGTCGTTCCGTGCTGCGGGGGAACTGGCCGGGTGTTCGCATCACACGGTCGCGGCGTATGTCGCGCGTCGTGATGCGGGTGGGGTGGTGCCCGGGTCGGCGCCACGCCCGCAGTTGATCGACCCGTTCCTGGCGAAGATGGAGGAGTGGGTGGAGCAGTCGAAGGGCAAGATCCGCGGGGATCGTGCCCACGACAAGCTCCAGGCGTTGGGGTATGCCGGGTCGGAGCGCACCACCCGGCGGGCGTTGGCCCAGGTGAAGAAGGACTTCCGTGCCGGGCGGCGGCGGGTCCACCGGCCGTGGGTCACGGAGCCGGGCATGTGGGTGCAGTACGACTACGGTGATGGTCCTGTCATCGGCGGGGTCAAGACGGTGCTGTTCTGCGCGTGGCTGGCCTGGTCACGGTTCCGGGTGGTGATCCCGTTGCTGGACAAGACGTTCCCGAGTGTGTTCGCCGCCCTGGACGTCACGTTCCGGGCTCTGGGTGGGGCACCGACGTATGTGTTGACGGACAACGAGAAGACGGTGACCGTGGAACACATCGCCGGGTTACCGGTCCGCAACCCCCAGATGGTCGCGTTCGCCCGGCATTACGCGGTCACGGTCCACACCTGTCGGCCGGCTGACCCGGCCTCGAAGGGTGGCAGCGAGGCCACGGTGAAGCTCGCGAAGGCGGACCTGGTACCCACGGATGCCAACCTGCTCGCAGAGTACGCCTCGTTCGCGGAGTTGGAGGCCGCCTGCGAGGCGTTCTGCGAGGAGGTCAATACCCGGCCCCACCGTGTCACCCGCCGTGCCCCGGTGGAGATGCTCGCCGAGGAACGGGCCTACCTGCACCGCCTCCCGCCGGCCCCGTACACGGTCGCGTTCGGGGTGACCCGGGTGGTGCCGGACAACACCCCGATGGTGTCTTTCGAGGCCGGGGCGTACTCGGTGCCGCACACCCTGCTGGGTGAGACGGTGTGGGTGCGTACCCGTGGGGTCGGTGCCGAGGAGGAGGTGATCATCGTCCACCTCGGGAAGGATGGGCCCCTCGAGGTCGCCCGCCACCCCCGCGCCACCCCGGGGCAGCCACGCATCAACGATGACCACTTCCCACCCCAGCCGGTGGGCGCGTTGGACCGTGTCCCGAGGGCGAAGAACCCGGGCGAGGCCGAGTTCCTCGCGATCGGGGACGGGGCGCGGCTCTGGCTGGCTGAGGCGACCGCCGCGGGAACCACGAAGATCCGGGTGAAGATGGCCCAGGCGGTGAGCCTGTCCAAACTGTTCGATCCCATCGAGGTGGACTGGGCGCTGGGGCACGCCGCGGTCCACGCCAGGTTCGCTGAAGGCGACCTGTCTTCGATCCTGGACCACCACGCCAGTACACCCGGCGTTGGGGAGCACCGCGCCTGCGAGGACGCGTCCCTGTCGCAGGGCACCACCGGGTGGGCCCGCCTCGGCCAAGCGGCCACCCCGAACTGTGATGGTGAGGTGTCGCAGTGAACACCGACCGGGTACCCGCCACCGGGATACCGTCGGCGCCGCCGCTGCCCGCCGACCTGGAAACCCTGCTGCGCAGGCTGCGGTTACCGCACATCCGCGCCCACGCCCCCGAGATCCTGGCGACCGCGAAAGCGCAACGCTGGGACCCGGCCGAGGTCCTCAAAGCCGTGCTGACCGAGGAAGCCACCGGGCGGGAACGCTCCGCCCTTGCCACGCGGCGGGCCGCCGCCGGGTTCCCCACGGGTAAGACCTTTCAGGCGTGGATCCCCGACCTGTCCTCCGTCCCGGGCCCCACGCAACAGGCGCTGCGTACCCTGGAGTGGGTCCACCGGCGGGAGAACCTCGTGGTGTGCGGCCCGTCCGGGACCGGGAAGACGTTCCTGCTCGAAGCCCTGGGCCAGCAAGCCGTGGAGGTCGGGTTGAAGGTCGCCTGGTTCACCCTGGAAGACCTCGGGGTGATACTGCGCCGGCACCGCGCCGACGACACCGTCACCAAAGCCATCGCCCGTATCCTGCGCGCTGACCTGGTCATCATCGATGACATTGGCCTGCTCCCCGTCCCACAAGACGCTGCCGAAGGGCTCTACCGCCTCGTGGACGCCGCCTACGAGAAACGCTCGATCGCGCTCTCCTCGAACCTCCACCCCTCCGGGTTCGACGAGCTCATGCCCAAGACCCTCGCAACCGCGACCGTGGACCGGCTCCTCCACCACGCCCACCTGTGCCAGACCAGCGGGGAATCCGTCCGCCTCACCCAAGCCCTCGCCGGACAGGGGGTGAGAACACTCCACACCTGAACACCCCCACCCCGGTGGCCACAAACGGGCAGATCCCATGGCCACCACCAGGCAGTCCAGCTGGCCACCAATGGGCAGGTCTCATGACCGCACACGGGCAGAACGGCATGTCCCTTGACACAACGGTCCCGCCAGAACCGCCTACCGTGCGCAAACCTTTGTGCGCGAAAGACTGGCAAACGGCAACTGCCCCGAAGAAGGCCGGGAAACCCGGCAGGCGGGCAATTCCGGGCCACAGCGACGCCTTAACTCTGGTTCCGTGGGTAAAACGGGTGCTGCTGGAC
>CAZZGU010000286.1:0-2897 GCA_964653755.1 uncultured Nigerium sp.
TGGGGGTTCAGAGGGGCTGGGCGGGGTCTGGTGGGGCGGGCAGGGGTCTGGCTGTGAGGCGCACGTCCGGGCCGAGGACGGTGACGTCCAGGGGTTCCAGCCGCAGGGCCTCGCCGATGGTCTGCAGCCCGAGGTCACCGACGGTCGGCGCGCCCGCGCCGAGCAGGACGGGGGCGACGTAGGCGACGATCTCGTCGACCAGTCCGGCACGGAGGAACGCCGCCGCCAGCGTCGGGCCTCCCTCGAGCAGGGCGTGGTGGACGCCTTCGGCCGCGAGCCGGGCGAGGGCGTCCGCGGGGTCGTGGCCGGGCAGCACGAGAGTCGGCGCGGAGGCATCCAGAACGCGCGCCGCGGGTGGCAGCGGCCGGTCGCCGAGCACGACGCGCAGCGGCTGCCGGGCCGGCGCACCCACGCCGAGCCGGACCGTCAACGCAGGGTCGTCCGCGAGGGCCGTTCCCGTGCCGACGATGACCGCCCCGCACCGTGCGCGCAGGGCGTGGACGTCGGCGCGAGCCTCGGCTGAGGTGATCCAGCGGGAGGTGCCGTCGGCGGCGGCGGTGTGGCCGTCGAGGGTGGTGGCGACCTTCCAGGTGACGAACGGGCGGCCGGTGCGGTGCCGGTGCGTCCAGGTGCGGTTGAGCTGTTCGGCCTCGTCGGCCAGGATGCCTCCCGTGACCCGGACGCCTCCCGTGACCCGGACGCCGCCCGCGCATCCGGGCCACCGACCGGAACGCAGCGTCGCGGCGCCGCCGGCCGCCTCGGGATTCGGGTCGTGCTGGGCGAAGACGACCCGGGCGACGCCGGCCGCCAGCAGGGCGTCCGCGCAGGGGCCCGTCCGGCCGGTGTGGGCGCAGGGTTCGAGGGTGACATAGGCGGTTCCGCCGCGGGCGGCCGCCCCTGCGGCGCGCAGCGCGACGACCTCGGCGTGCGGCGTCCCGGCGCCCTCGTGCCAGCCCTCGCCGACGACGGCACCGGCGGCGTCCGTGACGACCGCGCCCACGCGCGGGTTGGGGTCGGCCTCGACGCCCCGGACGGCCAGCGCGAGGGCGCGGCGGAGGAAGAATTCATCAGTTCGTCGATCAGCTGTCGCCACTGGAACCGGCACGTCGCCCCTCTCGCTCGGCGAGCTCCGGGGCACGGTTCGGAGGCGCACGCGGGTGCGCGACCGGGCTCCGCCAACGGCGGAGCCCTCGTGTTGCCTCCCATCCGGACTTTCACCGTCGGTCCTGGAGTTCCACCAGGTCAACCGCTCCGCCCGAAGGCGTCACGGGTCGCGGACTGTCACCGCCGGTTCGGACTTTCACCGACCCCGGAACACGATGCGCCCACGCTAACACGCTGCCGCAGCCGTGAACCTCCGTCCGCCGAGGGCCTGCCTTACGTCCGCCGAGGGCCTGCCTCACGTCCGCCGAGGGCCTGCCTTGGGCCCTCGACACGAATAGGGCGGGCCCTCGACACGAATAGGGCGAGCCCTCGACGAAGTCGACCGGGCATCACCCCTACCAGCCAGGCGGCGACGCGACGATGATGACCCCAAGGACAGGCTCGACGAGGAGGCACTCATGCGCAGGAGAACGGCACTACTCACGGCAGGCCTGGGCTTCGCCATGCTGGCGTCGTCGACGGTCCAGGCGCTGGCGGCGCCACCTCCCGTGGCCCCGAACCCGGCGCAGACCCAAGGCCAGGCGACGAGCGATGACGCCTACATCGCGGCTCTGGAGAAGCGCGGTTTCGAGGTGGTCGAAGGCGACTTCACCCTGTGGGGCATCGACGAGTGCCCTGCGACCTACGAACTGATGGGCACCTGCTTCTTCAACAACCCGGCTGCCCCCTACATCGCCACGGTCCTGCCGCCGTGGCCCGAGGAGGTCACCGACCCGGCCACCGAGGGGGCTCTCGGCCTGTCCCCAGATGGCGTCGGTTCGGTCTACCGCCTCGATCCGAACGAGGCGATCCTCATCTTCGGCGAACTACCGCCGGAGGCGTCCTACTTCGGGCTCCAGAGCTACCTATTCTCCCGCAAGGGAAGCTACGACACCGACAACCCGACCTACCAGTTCCTCGCCGCCCTGAACGCGTCGAGCATCTTCTTCCACCAGATCCCCGGCAACACCGAACGCATCGCGACCCTGGACAGCCTCAGCGACAGCAACAACAACGTCGTCATCGAGCGACAGTCCGGCAGCAGCTGGAACCAGGAGCGCTACTTCATCATCACGCCCGACCGCTACCTGGACAAGCAGGTACGCCAGGTCTTGCACCGCCTGTCGGTCGACTCACGGGACGTCTTCTCCGAGGCCATCCCCTCCAACATGAACCTCGGGCTGGACGCCGACGCCGACGAGTTCATCACGGCCATCCGCTACTCCCGGCCCGTCGACGGGGGCGGGGAGGACACGGCGTCCGCCCAGTGGCGACAGGACCCGACCCTGCGCGTCCTGCGCATCCGCGACCCTCGCATCCGGCCACCGCAGCAGTACCCCGCCTGGGAGGACACCAGTCCCGAGCCCAGGACCGGCGTCCCGGAGGCCCCGCTTCTGTCCGACCTCGCCGACCTCGCCAAACAGGTCAGCGTGGCCTGGGGCCAGCCGTGTGCCGGCGGCGACTGCCTGGCCTCCGGTCAGGGGCTCCGGTTCATCGACACCCAGAGCAGCCCGATCAACCTGGTGGGGCCCCTGTGCGACAACATCGGCATGGACTGCCTCGCCGATACGCAGGACGCGACCTACCAATTCCGGCCCGGTCTGACGTTCGACGCCAACGAGGTCTACGCCGTGGTGGGCACGCTGGGGACGGCCACCGGCAACGCCACGTACGTCAGTCTGGGCGTCAACAACGTCAAACTGAGACTGGCGGCCCTCAACGTCGACGGCACCGAACTCGAAGGCAGCGCGGCT
>CAZZGU010000287.1:0-2880 GCA_964653755.1 uncultured Nigerium sp.
TTCCAGCTGTGGACGATCCTGCGCCGCGTCCGCATGATCAACCGGGTCGAGGAGGTCCGCGCGACCGGCGGCGTGTTCCGCTCCCCGCTGTGGCGCGAGGTGGTCGCCGGCGTCCTCAACCGGCCCCTGGTCGTGACCGGCGCGGCTGAGGGCTCCGGGCTCGGCGCGGCCATCCTGGGTGCCCGCGCGCTGGGTGTCGTCGACTCACTGCAGGCCGGCTACGACTTGCTGCGAGGCGAGGCCGACGAGGTCCGCATCGTCGTCACGGACGCCGCGCGCGAGACCTACGAGCGTATGCACTATGACGTGCCGCGGATCCTGCAGCGCTACGGACGCCTCGGCGCCGACTTCCGCTGACTGGGACTCGCGGTGTTCTGACGGCTCGTTTCCCCTAGTCGCCGCGGAGTTCGTCCTCCTCAGCCGCCCCGGCATCCCTGAGTTGCTCAAGAACGTCCGCTTCGTCGGCACCCGACGGCAGGACGATGCTCTCCGGAAGGGAAGCGGCCAGGTCGTCCGCCTCGTTGGTCAGGGCCTCTGCAGAAAGGCCGCCCCTGGTCGGGACCTGCCAGTCCTCCGGATCGGGCACGCGTGCTTCGTCGGGCCGGTCAAAGGTCGGAGTCATGTCCACCTCCTCGATGAGCTGATCGGTCGAGACTACCGCGGCACGATGCTGACCGCGATGTCTGCGGGCTTGCCCCAGTAGAGCCACGACGTGACGAGCAGGTCGACGCCGGTCGCGGCGTAGGCTGCCGCGTTGGCCAGGTTGACTCCGCCTGCCGCGGAGATCCTCGTCGACAGGCCTGCGCTCCTGATCGTCGCCACGAGGTCGGTCAATTGCGCGGGTTCCATCTTGTCCACCTGGATGATGTCCACACCCGCCCGGGCGGCCAGGAGGCCATCCGTCACGGTCGTGACCTCGACGGCGATGGTCTTCTCGGGCGCAACCCGGCGGTACTCGTCGATCCTGGCCAGCCCTGCCTCCAGGCCCCCGACAAAGGTCAGGTGGTGGTCGAAGATGAGGATGGTCTCCGACAGGCCCAGACGGTGGGGGGAACCCCCGCCTGCGACGACGGCCTTGATGGCGAGGCGCTTCGTGCCCGGGAACGTCTTTCGCGTCGCCACGACCTCGACGGCAGGATTGACGGCACGGGCGGCGTCCACCATGCGCCGGGTGCGGGTCGCGATGCCGCAGGCGTACTCGAGGATGTTGAGCGCAGCTTTCCAGCCGGCGTGCAGAGCGGCGGCGGAGCCGGAGGCGTCCAGAATGATGGTTCCAGCGGGGGCGTGCGCCCCGCTGGGAAGCATCGACGTGACGCTGCACCCCGTCCTGGCGAGTAGCCGGGCGGCCTCCTCCGTCGAGGACAGGATCGTCTCGTGGCGCGTCCGGTAGGTGATGCGTCCGGGTTCGGCGGCGATACCCAGGACGGCGGTGGTGAGGTCGCCGTAGGGGACGTCCTCCAGCAGGAAGGCGTCGATCTCGCTGTCTGGAACGTGGAAGAAGCCCGTGAACACGCCGATCCTTTCGCAGAGCGCTGCTCGCCCGAGGGCCACATTATCCCGACCGGCGCCACCATCGCCGCCGACGGCTCCTTCGGCCCCCTGCCGGGCGAGGCCATTCGCCAGTTCTGGACCTACTGCGTCGGCCTCTGCTTGAGGACACCCTGCTTGTAGGCGTCCAGCAACTCCTCCATGTCAGCGATGGACTGGCGCAGGTGCGCGCCGAAGTCAGTCTCGGAGGTCAGGATGCGGTGTGGCATCTGCTCGGTCACGGTGAGCTTGGGGGTGTAGCTGCCCTCGTCGTTCTCGATCTCGCTGAAGCTGGAGTGTTCCGCGAGCGCCAGGTGGTGGGAGTTGTAGATCAGCGTGTAGCCGGCGATGCCGGTCTTCGACTGATACGCCCGCGAAATGCCGCCATCGATGACGTAGAGCTTGCCCCCGGCCTTCAGAGGCGTTTCGCCGTCCTTGATCTTCACGGGAACGTGGCCGTTGAAGATGTGGCCTCGCTCGGGCGCGAGGCCGAACTCCGCCAGGATCATGTCGCAGATCTCGGGCTGCTCGTAGAGCGAGTAATAGGGGTTGTAGACCTCCTTCCGGACGGCCTTGTCCTCGACGAAGTAGTTCTCGAAGGTCGCCATCTTGCTCTTGCCGAACAGGGGCGACAACGGCCCGATCCACAGGTACCACATGAAGTCCACGGCGTTGCGGTGATACTCAGAGTCGTTCGGGTTGTAGTAGGCGTTGGTCATCTGCTCGCCGACGTAGTCGAACAGTTCCTTGCCCGCGTAGAACGTGTCGTTCATGGTGAGCCCAGCGAAGCGACCGTCCTCGGTGAGGGGGACGCACCCGTGGTACAGCAGGTTGCCGTTCGCGCACGTGTAGGTGCTTCCCTGGGCATAGAGGAAGTCGACGTGACGGCGCAGCGTCTCGCTCTGGCGGAAGGAGGCGTCGATCGTCACCATGAGCTCCTCCTCCGCAGGCGTCAGTCGGGAGGGGTCGTCCGGGTCGATGGTGGGGAAATTCGTGTCGAGCAGGGAGTGTTCCTGGTCGCCGTCGACCAGGACCATCCGCCGGAAATCGGTGCGCCGGAGCACGTTGCGGTCCGCGACGCCCCACTCGGGGTGGCGGTCCAGCAGTTGGCTCTCCAGCTTGAACATGATGATCGCGATGGCCTTGTGCATCCGCGCGCTGAGGTCCGGGTCCACCCGGTCGTAGACGTTCTCGTACAGCGTCCTGGGCTGGAACAGTTCGCAGGGATCGTCGCCATAGACGGCCTGGGCGAAGCTGGAGAGGGCCCGCAGGTTGAAGCCGTAGCCGTGCTCGAGGGTGTCGAAGTTGTTGTAGCTGATGCCCACGCGCAGCACGCTGCACATGGCCACCTGG
>CAZZGU010000288.1:0-2846 GCA_964653755.1 uncultured Nigerium sp.
TGAACCGCTGCCACGAGAACTTCTCGTTGCCCGGCAGGATCGGGTAGTAGAGGCACTCGGCCTTGGCGGCGGCGTCACGGTCGCCGGGGGCGTCGCCGATCAGCATGATCTTGTCGGCGTCGTACTTGCCCTTGGCGGCGTACTCGACGTGCTCGGCCTTCGAGCCCATCTCCTGGCCGGCGATGATGTGCATGTACTGGGCGATGCCGTGGGCGTTCCACTCGTAGGTCAGCGCGTGCAGCGGGGTCGCCGAGACGGTCATCTGGTCGACGCCGGCCTCCTGCATCGCGATCATGGCCTCGCGGACGCCGGGGAACGGGCCGCAGCCGTGCACCATGTCGGCGATGGACGCGTTCACGGCGTCGCCCCAGCGGATCGCGCGGGCGATGGTCTCGGACGGGTGGTCCTCGTAGTACTTCGCGATGCCCTTGTCGGACAGCGGGTAGCCGGGGGCGGAGACGAAGTCCGCGAGCTCGGGGTAGTCGGGGATCGTGATGCCGCGCTCGGCGACCTCGACGCGGTCGCGCAGCAGGTCGAGCAGCTGCTTCAGAGCCAGCCAGCGGTTGAGGCCGCGGGTGACCGAGCCCAGGTTCACGAACAGGGCGGTCTGGCGGGCCAGCGTCGAGATCGGCTGCAGGTCCCAGTGCTTGATGTAGCAGGGGGTGAAGCACTCCTGGTGCTTGATGTCCATCGCGTCCATGGCGCAACCGTCGGAGTCGATGCCCACGAAGTACTTCTCGGTGGGGACGAAATCAACGAGCACCTTGGCGGCTTCGGGAATGTTGCTCATGCGCCCTCCTTGGCGAGTCGAACGGGTCGCCCAGGGCACGGCTCGGACGCCCCCGGGTACCCACCTTGCCTATCACGCGCGGCCCTCAGCCGCTGCCAAAAGAACGAAAAGGCTTGTCAAGAGAACATCGACCGGACCAGCTCCGGCGTGAGGCCAGCCAGGTCGTCGACGACGGCGTCCGCCAGCGCCAGGACGTCGGCGGCCGGCGGGTGGAAATCCGGGGGAACCGCGACCACCTTCATCCCGGCGGCGTGGGCCGACCGGATGCCGTTGGAGGAGTCCTCGACGGCCACGGCCTCGGTCGGGGAGACGCCGAGGCGGCGGCAGGCCTCCAGATAGCCGTCGGGCGCGGGCTTGCCGCGCGGCACCTCCTCCGTCGACACCCGGACGCCGACGAGGTCCATGACCCCCATCTGGGTGAGGCCCGCCTCGATGAGGATGGGCGGCGAGGACGAGGCCACCGCCAGCGGTGCCACGGCGGCCATGCGGCGCACGGCGTCCACGGCTCCCGGGAGCAGGGAGACCCGGCCGCTTCGGTAGAGCTCCGCCATGCCCTCGATCGTGCGCCGGGCGGCCTCCTCGGCGGTGCCGTGGAGGCCCACCGTCTCGACGAGGTAGGCGGACCACTCGGGGGTGCTCATGCCCATCTGGTCGGTGGTGGCGGTGGGGGGCCACGGGACGCCGTCAGCGGCGGCCAGACCGCGTCGGACGTCGTCCCAGGCCTGTTCGGTGTCGGTGAGGGTTCCGTCCATGTCGAACACGATCGCGCGTGGGAGAGCCATGAGCCCATCCAACCCCACCCGAACGCGTTCGCCTACCCTCGTCGGCTCACAGTCCGAGCGTCCGGTATCGAGCGGCCCGTGCCGCGAGGCGGGACCCACGGTCGGCGGCCATGACCCGGACCAGTTCCTCACCCAGCGCGTCCGCGAGGGTTCGGGTGAACTCGTCGCGCTGCCCGACCGGGTCGTCGGGCTCGGGGATCACCCGGTCGACGATGCCGTGGGCGAGCAGGTCCGCGGACCGGACGCCCTGGGCCGCGGCCATGTCGGGGGCGTGATGCGTGTCGCGGTACACGATCGCGGACGCGCCCTCGGGTGGCAGCGGGGCCAGCCACGCGTGCTGGGCCGCCAGGACGCGGTCGGCAGGCACGAGCGCCAGGGCGATGCCTCCCGTGCCCTGGCCCAGCAGCAGGCTCACCGTCGGGGTGGGCAGCGTGAGGAGCTCGCTGAGGGTGCGCGCGATCTCGCCGGCGAGGCCGCGCTCCTCCGCCTCCTTCGACAGGGCGGCGCCCGGAGTGTCGATGATGGTCACCAGCGGCAGGCGCAGCTCGCGGGAGAGTCGCAGGCCCCGGCGCGCCTCGCGCAACGCGGCAGGCCCGAGCGGATTGTCCAGGGGCTGGCCGTCGCGGCACTGCCCCAGGATCACGCAGGGAGCGCCGTGGAAACGGGCCAACGCCAGGACCGAGCCCGGGTGCGACTCGCCGTCCCCGGTGCCGTTGAGCATGGTGACGTCCGTTGCCCCGGCCTCGAGCAACTCGCGCAGGCCGGGTCGCTGCGGATCGCGCGTGCGCGTGATGGACGCCCACGCGTCGACGTCCGGCAGGGGGAGCGCGGGCGGCGCCTCGGGCGCGATCGCGTGCGCCTCGGAGGTGAGACCCGCCTCGCGGCGGGCCATCAGCACGTTGAGGATGCGGTCCACGATGCCGGCCAGCTCCTCGGGGGGCGCGACGGCGTCCAGGATGCCCCGCGCGTGGAGGTTCTCCGACACCTGGACGCCCTCGGGGAAGGGACGGCCGTACAGGGCCTCGTACACGCGCGGCCCGAGGAAGCCCACCAGCGCGCCCGGCTCGGCGATCTGGACGTGACCCAGGGACCCCCAGGAGGCGAACACCCCGCCCATCGTGGGGTGGCGCAGGTAGACGAGGTACGGGAGGTTGCGCGCCTTGTGGGCCATGACAGCCTGGGTGATCTTGGTCATCTGCAGGAACGCGATCGTGCCCTCCTGCATGCGGGTGCCGCCGCCGATCGGCAGGGCCAGGAGGGGCAGTTGCTCGGCG
>CAZZGU010000289.1:0-2795 GCA_964653755.1 uncultured Nigerium sp.
GCCGAGCCGGAGCAGGTGTTGGGGCGTGGGCGTCCGCTGTTGATCGATGAGTGGCAGAAGGTCCCCGAAGTATGGGATGTGGTCAGACGCGCCGTGGATGCCGATCCGGCGGGCGGGCAGTTCTTGTTGGCCGGAAGCGCCACCCCCGCGCCGGGGGCCACGGCCCATTCCGGGGCCGGCCGGATCGGCCGGTTACGGATGCGTCCCATGACCCTGTTCGAACGTGGCGTGTCCGAGCCGACGGTGAGCCTGCGCGACCTGCTGTCGGGACGCCGGGGGTCGCTGACCGGGTCGTGTCCCTTGACCTTGAGTGACTACGTGGAGGAGATCGTCGCCTCGGGGTTCCCCGCGATGCGACCCTTGGCGGGGCGGTCGCGAAGGTTCCAGCTCGACTCCTACCTGCACAACGCGGTCGATCGGGACGTCCCCGAACAAGGGCTGGCAGTGCGCAAACCCGAGGCGATGCTGAAGTGGTTGCGGGCCTACGCCGCGGCCACGTCGTCCACGGCCAGCTACGCGCAAATCCTGGACGCCGCCACGCCGGGTCAGGGCGACAAGCCAGCCCGGTCCACGTCGATCGCCTACCGCGACGTGCTGACCGGCTTGTGGCTGCTGGATCCGGTGCCGGCGTGGGCGCCCGCGGGGAGTCTGTTGACCCGGCTGGGTCAGACCCCGAAGCACCATCTGGCCGACCCGGCGCTCGCCGCCCGCCTCCTCGGCCTGAGCCGGGAAGCCCTGTTGGATGGCGCCGGGACGGCGGTGGGACCCCAAACGGGCAGCATCCTGGGGCACCTGTTCGAATCATTGGTGACCCTGTGCGTGCGGGTTCCCGCTCAGGCGGCCGAGGCCACCATCGGTCACCTACGGACCCGTAACGGCGACCACGAGGTTGACCTGGTGGTCGTCCGCGACGACGGCCGCGCTGTGGCTGTTGAGGTCAAGCTGGCCAACACCGTCACCGATGCCGACACCAAACACCTCCACTGGCTGGCCGACCGCATGGGCGACCAGCTGTTGGACGCCATCGTCGTCAACACCGGCCCGAACGCCTATCGGCGTCCCGACGGGATCGGCGTCGTCCCCCTCGGACTCCTCGCCCCGTGAATCACCAGGTCGTACCGGACAGCCTGCTCGCACCCCGGCGGGTTGACGTGGAAGTAGGGGCGGGATCTCGGTGCGCCAGCGCGACGCCGTGTGACGTTTCTAGGTCGGGCGGGAACTACCGGGTATGAGACACCAACGGCCCGCTCGGGAGCGCGACTGGCTGGAACTCCTGTTCGACCGCCACGCCACCCAGCTGCGCGCGTTCGCCGTGCGCAGAGTGGCCGCCAGCAACGCCGACGACATCGTCGCCGACGTCTTCGCCACCGCGTGGCGGCGACGCGAACAGGTCCCCGACCCCGCACTGCCGTGGCTGTACCAGACCGCGCGGAACGTCATCCTTCACCACTATCGCAGCGAAGCGCGTCGGGCCTCCCTGCAGCACACCCTCGAGACGACCTTGCCACCAGCGGCGGCACCCTCGGCTGAAGAACAGGCGCGCAGCCTCGTCGATGACCTGCTCGACCGCCTCGACGACACCGACGCCGAAGTCCTCCGCTTCACCGTCTGGGAACAACTTCGCCAGCACGACCCCGCCGCCCACATGCCCGCGTTCTCCGCCACCGAACGTGACCGGATCTTGCAGAACGCCATCAGGACCGCACCCCCCACCGTGAGGACGCGCGGACAGCGGACCATCCGCGTGTTGGTGGCCGCGTCCGCCGCCCTGGTCGTCGGCGGGCTCGGCTACCAGTCCGTGGCGGTCGGCGCAGCGACCGCGCACGCGCCCGAACTGCTGGCCCAGGCCGCGATCAGGGCCACCGATCCCGTCAGCCGGCCGGGCCAGTACTGGGAACTCACTTCCAGCGGGACCAGCCTGGTCACCGAATACGCCGGCCTCGACACCCGCGTGTGGCTGACCCGCACCACCAACACCGACTACGTCGCCGTCGACGGGAAACGTCCCAGCTGGTTCATCCGCGAACCCACCACCGTGGAACGCCAACTCCTCGGCACCCCCGCAGACCGCACCACCCCGTACACCAAGACGGCCGTGTGGACCACGAACCTCACCCCGGAGCAGATCCCCGCCAGCTGGAACCAGCCCTCACCCACCTGGCTCGCCTCACTGCCCCGCGACACCCAGGCCCTGCGTGACAGGCTTTACGCCGACAACCAAGGCCACGGCAACAACCTCGACGACCAGGCCTTCACTGCCGTGGCAGACGTACTGAGCTCCGGGCTGGTGCCCGCCGATCTCCGCTCCGCCCTCTACGAGGTGCTCCGGAGCATCCCCGGCGCCACCCTGACCGACGACTCCGTCACCTTGGCGACCGGACACACCGGCGTCGGGATCGGCCGCCACGACGCCTTCGGCGGCCACCAATCCCTCGTCATCGACCCCGACACCGGCCAGGTCCTCGGCGAAATCACCGAAACCACCTTCATCCCCGTCGTCGGACCCACCATCAGCACCGAACAGACCATCGAACGGCGGCTCGTCGACAGCATCCCCCAGCCCATGCAGGACCATGCAGACCGGCAGCACTGCACCATCACCAACAACACAGTCACCTGCTGAGACCAGCACACGAGCCGCCCCGGCAGCGGGGCGGCTCGTTCCAGTTCAGCGCACCAGCGACGAAGTGACGCACATCCGGTTCTGCCGCAGAGTGCGTGAGGGTAGCCTGTCGGTTCCCGAGCGCACGACCGACTTTGAGTTCCTAAGGAAAGTCAAGCTGCCTGAGGGCTCC
>CAZZGU010000290.1:0-2785 GCA_964653755.1 uncultured Nigerium sp.
GACACCCACAAGATGGCCGAGGCCAACCGCGCCTTCGCCCACTACCGCTGGTGATCGACGAAGCTCTCTCCTGCGCCCTGCGCGGGGGGGAGCTTCGCGTCTGCCCACGTCGACCGCACGTAACTGAGTAGGGAGTACCAACCCGTGGCCATTGACATCAAGACAGACCTGGCCCAGGTCCGCAACATCGGCATCATGGCCCACATCGACGCGGGCAAGACGACCACCACTGAGCGCATCCTGTACTACACCGGCATCAACTACAAGATCGGCGAGGTGCACGAGGGCGCTGCGACGATGGACTGGATGGAGCAGGAGCAGGAGCGCGGCATCACGATCACCTCGGCCGCGACGACCTGTTTCTGGCACGGCCACCAGATCAACATCATCGACACTCCGGGCCACGTGGACTTCACGGTCGAGGTCGAGCGTTCGCTGCGCGTCCTCGACGGGGCTGTGGCGGTGTTCGACGGGGTCGCAGGCGTGGAGCCCCAGAGCCAGACTGTGTGGCGCCAGGCGACCCGCTACGGCGTCCCCCGCATCTGCTACGTCAACAAGTTGGACAGGACCGGCGCCTCCTTCGACTATTGCGTGAAGACGATCCGTGAGCGTCTGAACGCGACCACCGCGGTCCTCCAGCTCCCTGTCGGGGCTGAGGCGAAGTTCCAGGGCGTCATCGACCTCGTCGGGATGCGCGCCCTGATGTGGCGTGGCGAAACCCAGATCGGTGAGGACCACACGGTCGAGGAGATTCCGGCGGACATGGCCGAACGCGCGTCCGCGGCGCGTGAGGAGCTGATCCAGGTGCTGGCCGACCATGACGACGAGTTCGCCGAGGAGTGGCTCCTGGCCGAGGACTCCGGCGAGGAACTGACTGCTGCGTCCATCAAGGCTGCGACCCGCCGGGCGGTGCTCGCGAACCGTATCACCGCGGTCGTGTGCGGGAGTTCGTTCAAGAACAAGGGTGTGCAGCCGATGCTGGACGCCGTCATCGACTACCTGCCGTCCCCGCTCGACATCCCGGCCACGCAGGGGTTCAAGCCCGGCGACGAGTCGGTGGCGCTCCACCGGCGTCCGTCGAACGACGAGCCCCTGGCCATTCTGGCGTTCAAGATCGCAGCTGACCCCCACCTGGGGCGCCTGACGTACATCCGGGTCTACTCCGGGGTGCTCAAGGCCGGCCAGCAGGTCCTGAACGCCACGAAGGGCAAGAAAGAACGGATCGGCAAGATCTACCAGATGCACGCCAACAAGCGTGAGGAGATCGGCGAGATCGGCGCCGGCATGATCTGCGCGGTGATGGGCTTGAAGGACACCACGACCGGCGAGACGCTCTGCGACCCCGGACACCCCATCATCCTGGAATCCATGGACTTCCCCAACCCGGTCATCGAGCAGGCGATCGAGCCGAAGACCAAGTCCGACCAGGAGAGGTTGTCGGCCGCGATCCAGCGCCTGGCCGAGGAAGACCCGACCTTCCGCGTCCACACAGACGAGGAAACCGGGCAGACGATCATCGCAGGCATGGGCGAACTACACCTTGAGGTCCTGATCGACCGGATGAAGCGTGAGTTCAAGGTTGAGGCCAACATCGGCAAGCCGCAGGTCGCCTACCGCGAGACGCTTCGACGCAAGGTCGAGAAGGTCGAGTACACCCACAAGAAGCAGACCGGCGGGTCGGGCCAGTACGGCAAGGTGATCATTGCGGTCGAGCCGCTCGAGCCGGGAGCCGGCTACGAGTTCGTGAACGGCGTCACAGGCGGACGCATCCCGAGGGAGTACATCCCCGCGGTGGACCAGGGCGTGAAGGACGCCATGGCGTTCGGGCCCCTCGCGGGCTACCCCGTGGAGGACGTCCGGGTCACACTGCTCGACGGCGCCTACCACGACGTCGACTCCTCCGAACTCGCCTTCAAGATCGCTGGCTCCATGGCCTTCAAGGAGGCTTCCCGGAAGGCGGACCCGGCACTGTTGGAGCCCCTCATGGCCGTCGAGGTGACCACACCCGAGGAGTACCTCGGGACCGTGATCGGTGACATCAACTCCCGTCGCGGTCACGTCCAGGGCATGGACGAGTCGCACGGCAACCAGGTCGTGCGTGCCTTGGTGCCGCTGTCGGAGATGTTCGGCTACGTCGGCGACCTGCGGTCGAAGACCTCGGGACAGGCCTCCTACTCGATGGAGTTCCACGCCTACGGGGAGTGCCCGAAGTCCGTCGCAGAGGAGATCGTCGCTAAGGGGCGCGGGGGCGAATAGGCCACGCGTCTCCCGGCCGCCGCTGGGCGAGTTTGACTCTCTCCGGGCGGTGGACAAAACTTGGTCGGGTCCGCGCCCACGCGCGGCACGACCATGGAGTCAGTCACACAACCAATGAATCGCCTCGCACTGAGCGTGGCGGACATCCGAAAGAGGAGCCCAAGTGGCAAAGGCCAAGTTCGAGCGGACCAAGCCGCACTGCAACATCGGCACCATCGGCCACGTCGACCACGGCAAGACCACGCTGACGGCGGCGATCACCAAGGTGCTGCACGAGAAGTACCCTGAGCTGAATGCCGTTTCGGCGTTCGATCAGATCGACAAGGCGCCGGAAGAGCGCCAGCGTGGTATCACCATCTCGATCTCGCACGTCGAGTACCAGACCGAGAACCGGCACTACGCGCACGTTGACTGCCCCGGCCACGCCGACTACGTCAAGAACATGATCACCGGCGCGGCCCAGATGGATGGCGCGATTCTCGTCGTGTCCGCCGTCGACGGCCCGATGCCCCAGACCCGCGAGCACGTG
>CAZZGU010000291.1:0-2784 GCA_964653755.1 uncultured Nigerium sp.
CCGGCGGTCATCCACGCGGGATTCAGGGGCTCCATGGAGCCCTGCGGCGCGCGCATCCGCGTCCACGCGACCGGCGTGGGCGCACCCTTGGGGTTCAACACGGTCACCACGGCCTCGCCGATCCCCAGGGACTGCAGCACCTCGGCCAGGTCGTAGTCGACGCGGGGGTAGGTCGCGACCGTCGCCCGCAGCGCCTTGGCGTCGTTGGGCGTGTGGGCCCGCAACTGGTGCTGTACCCGCGACCCGAGTTGCGCCAGGACGCCTTCCGGCACGTCCTTGGGGGTCTGGGTCACGAAGAACACCCCGACACCCTTGCTTCGGATCAGCCGGACGACCTGCTCGATCTGGTCGATGAAGGCCTTCGACGCGTCGTCGAACAGCAGGTGGGCCTCGTCGAAGAAGAAGACGAGCTTCGGCTTGTCGAGGTCACCCGCCTCCGGGAGGTCGTGGTAAAGGTCCGCCAGCAGCCACATGAGAAACGTCGAGAACAGCGCGGGCCGGTCCTGGACGTGGTGCAGTTCGAGCATGGACACCACCCCCTGCCCGTCGGAGGTCACGCGCAGCAGGTCGTCGGTGTCGAACTCGGGCTCCCCGAAGAACGCGTCCGCGCCCTGCGCGGCGAGCGCCGAGATCTCACGCAGGATGACCCCCGCCGTCGCCTTCGACAGTCCCCCGAGGTCGGCGAGCTCGGCCTTGCCCTCCGCCGAGGTCAGGAACTTGAGCAGCGCCGTGAGATCTTCCAGATCCAGCAGAAGGAGCCCGTTGGCGTCCGCGTAGCTGAACACCAGACTCAGCGACGACTCCTGGGTGTCGTTGAGATCGAGCACTTTGCTCAGGAGGATCGGACCGAACGACGTGACCGTCGCACGGAGCGGCACCCCGGTCCCGATCCCCCCGAGCGCGTAGAACTCGGTCGGGCAGCCCGCCGGGACGAAGTCCTGGCCGATCTTCCGCGTCCGCTCGAGCAGCTTCTCACTGGCCTCTCCCGGGATCGCGATGCCCGACAGGTCGCCCTTGATGTCAGCCGCAAAGACCGGGACGCCCGCGCGCGAGATCTGCTCGGCCATGAGCTGCAGCGTCTTGGTCTTGCCCGTGCCCGTCGCGCCTGCCACAAGGCCGTGCCGGTTGAGCATCGACAGCGAGAGCCGCACGCGCGCGTCCGGAACGGGCTCGCCGTCAGCGACCAGCACACCGAGCTCGATGGACGGCTCGTCGAACGTGTACCCCTGCCTGATGGTCTCGATGGAGTCGGTCGTCATGTGCCCTAGCGTGGCACACCGGGGACGTCGGACCGAGCACGCTCGCGTCCAAACTAGGATGGGCACCGTGATCTTCAAGCGCGTCGGCCGAGGCCGCCCCTACCCCGAGCACGGGTACACCCAGACGCAGTGGGCCGCCATCGCGCCGCGGCAGGTCAACCTGGACGAACTGGTCACCACGCGGGACGTCCTCGAACTCGACACGCTCCTCGAAGATGATTCGACCTTCTTCGGGGACCTCTTCGCCCACGTGGTCGCGTGGCAGGACGAGCTGTACCTGGAGGAGGGCCTGCACCGGGCGTTGCGGGCCGCCCTGCAACAGCGGCCGACCGTGCACGCCCGGGTTCTGGAACTCAAGTAGGCTGGCCGCGGCCGAGGGGAGGACGTCGCATGCAGGCCAGGCGGGTGGTTCGGGCGCTGAAGACGCCGATCACGATGCTGCTCCTGCTCGCCTTCGTGGCGTGGGTCGCCCAGTGGGCGCTGAACGCCACGCGCGCGCCCATCCCGCCGCGCCCCCCCGACCCGTGCGTGATGACGCAGGTCGGCCCCGAGTTCCGACCCGAACTCGCGGTCGTTGCCGTCTACAACGGCACGGAGACCAACGGCCTCGCCAAGCGGGTGGCGGCGCTGCTGCGCGCGGACGGGTTCAAGGTCGTCAAGACCACCAACGCCGAGACCACCGACCACGTTCAGACCGAGGTCATCGGCGTCGCGGAGGACAGCCCCGAGGTCATCCTGGTCATGCGGGTCGTCCGGGGCGCGGTCTTCGTCGCGGACGCCCGCCCGGACCACACCGTCGACATCATCCTCGGCTCCGAGTATGCGGGCATCAACGAGGACGCCGACCTGATCGTCCCGCTACCGGACGGCATGGCCTGCCTGCCCACCGTTGACGCTGCCGCGGAGGAGTAGCCGCTACTCGCCGCTCCAGGTGGCGAGGCGTCCGGAACGGCCGATCTTCCTGAACCGCTCCTCGACCTCGTGGCGTCGCGCCGCGGGAACGACGATGAGGAGTTCGTCCCCTTCCCGGATCCGCTCGGACAAGGGGGGTACCATCGGCTGGCCGTCGCGGATGATCGTCGACACCACGGTCAGTTTCGGCAGGCGCAACTCCTGGATCGTCACCCCGTGCAGCCGGGAGGCGCGGGGAACCTTGATCTGGAGGAAGTCCGCCTGGATGCGGTCCAGCGGCGCGACCTCGACCTCGATGTCGACGAGGCTGTCCCGCTCCGCGACACCGAGTGCCCGCGCCGCCCATCCGAGGCTCGGCCCCTGCACGAGGGTGAAGATCACGACGAAGACGAACACCGCGTCGAAGATGTCGTCGGCGTCCGGGGCTCGGGCCGCCAACGGCACCGTGGCCATGATGATCGGGACGGCGCCGCGCAACCCCGCCCACGAGATGAAGATCTGTTCGCGCACGGGCACGCGAAACCACACCGAGCAAGCGAACACCGACAGCGGTCGCGCTACGAACGTCACGACGAGCCCGAGCAGGAGACCCTGCACCACGACGGTCAGGGTG
>CAZZGU010000292.1:0-2751 GCA_964653755.1 uncultured Nigerium sp.
GCTGGCAACAACCGACCGGCCGGTCCGGGACGACCTCTCCCTGCGCGTCCGCCGTGACCGGGACGGGTGCCTCGGCCGTGAAGGGAGCCGACAGGTCGATGGTGCGGACGGTTCTGGGCGCGAGCGGCTTGCTGACGTAGGTGGGCGCGGTGATCGGGATGGGGTCCCACAAGGAGCCGGTCGTCTCGATCGGGGCGCTCAGTTCGACGGTCTGCTCGTGCGCGGCCAGCTCGTCCTCGACGCTCGGGATCGGGACCGTCTCCTCGTTGACGCCGCTCCCGCCCCGGATGATCGCCGCGCGGGCGTCCAGGTCGCGGCGCATCGTGCGCACCGAGAAGCGGGCCACGAAGAGGAACGCCACCGCGAGCCCCACGGGCACGAGGACCGTCCACCACGAGGCGAACCCGACCGCGACGAGAACCCCCACGACGGCGGCCACGACGAGCAGGAACACCAGCACGTTCCGGCGCCGGCCGGCGGCCTCGCGGTCGATGTCGGCGAGTTCCCGCAGGGCGGCGCGCCGGTTGAGCGGGGTGGAGACGATCGCGGTCCCGTTCTCCGCGGTGTCGAGGGGGGTGCCGCGGCGCACGATCGTGACCGTCGCGGAGAACGGCTCTCCGGGTTCGACCTCGTCGAGCATCCCGTTCTCCTTGCGTGCCAGGAAGAGCGGCACCAGGTAGACCAGCCACGCGGCAGCGATGACGCCAAAGATCAGCCCAGTGAATCCCACAGGCCCGACCTTAACAAAGGGTGAGGATTCCGCCCGTGAGGTGCCGCGGCGATTCCCGGAATCACCGCGGAGTCACCGCGCGACACCCTCCCCCAGGCGTCCCAGCAGGCCACCCGGCCCCAGTTCCTCGGCATGGATGGCGAACATGAGGTGATCGCGCCAGTCGTGGTCCACATGCAGGTAGCGCGGCCGGAACCCCTCCGGGCGCAGGCCGAGCTTCTCGACCACCCGCAGGCTCTTGGTGTTCTCGGGTCGGATCGCGATCTCGAGTCGGTGCAGCCTCAGCACGTCGAAGAGGTAGTCCCCCGCCAGCGCCAGCGCCGTCGGGACGATCCCGCGACCCGCCCACTGGACGTCGACCCAGTAGCCCGCCGACGCCCAGCGCGCCGAGCCGTACATGATTCCGCTGACGGTCAGCTGGCCGGCCAGGACCGGCGCGCCGGCGTCCGGGGTATAGGTGATCGCCCACGGCAGCATGCGACCGGCCCGGGCCTCGCGCCCGAAGTCGCTCACCATCTGGCCGAAGGTGAACCCTCGACCGGACGCCTCGGGAGGACGTGTGGCGTCCCACGGTCGCGTCCACTCCTCGTTCCGCCCGCGCACCTCACGCCAGGCCGGCTCGTCCAGACGCCGCAACGGCCGTAGCCCCACCGGACCGTGCTGAAGCCGCACCGGCCAACGGCGGCCCGGCCCGACCGTCACCACTCCCCGGTGCGGACCGCCGGCTGCCCGTCGTCCAGACGAACGCACTCGACGACGCTGCCCGCTGCCACGCCACCCCAGTGCTCGGGCACGATCATGAGGGCGTTGGCGCGCGCGAGGTCGAACGCCAGCTCGGACTCCGCGCCCGCCACGGGCCGGACCGTCCCGTCATCGGCGAGAACCGCCGGAAGGTACTCGGTGATGCCCTCGGTGGCTGCGAGTTCCTCCGGCACGGTCGCGCGGACGCGCTGGGCCGCGGCCGGCTCGGTGTCGTTGAGCCGGTGCAGCAGCGGGCGCACGAAGGCCTGATAACCGACGTAGGCGCTCACGACGCCGGACGGGAGCAGGACCAGCGGGACGCGCTCCGGGCCAACAGAAGCGAACCCGTACCGCGTGGGCCGGTTGATCGCCACCTCGGCCTCGTCGAGCTCACCCATCCCGCGCACGACCTCGCGCACCGTGTCACCACCGCCGACCACGAGAATCAGGTCCGCCCGGATCTGCTGGTCGGCGAGCGTCTGCCGAACCGTCTCGGCGTAGGACTCGACGATGCCGAGCGGGTACACCGTGGCGCCGTCCGCCCGGGCGGCCGCGGTCAGGAGCGAGGTGGCGGAGTCGTAACGCTGGCGGGGGTTCGTGAGCGGCTGGCCGGGCGTCACGAGCGACTCCCCGACCGTGAACACCACGACGCGCGCGCGCGGGCGGACGAGCACCTTGTCGAGGCCGATCTCGGCGAGCACTGCGACGGCGCGCGGGGTCAGCACCTCACCCGAGGCGAGCAGCGGCGTGCCGTCGGCGAGCTCGGAGCCGGCCCGCCGCAAGTTCTCGTGCAGATGCACCTCCCGGGAGATGCGCACGAAGTGGTTCGCCAGCCGCCCGTCCCCGCGGGGTACGACGGCGTCCACGCCCTCGGGAACGATCGCGCCCTCGGCGACCTCGACGGCGGCGCCGGCGACCAGTGCCGGGCCGGGGTCGTCGCCCTCACCGATCGAGTCCACCACGTAGAGCTGGCGGGGCTTGCCGGGCGTCGCACCCACGAGGTCGGAGCCCCGGACGGCGAAGCCCGCGACCCGCGTCGTGGTCACGAGCGGAAGGTCCAGATCGGAGACGATGTCCTCGCACAACGTGAGCCCGTGGACGTCCCAGATCTGCATGCCGAAGGGACGCAGCGGATGCACGCGGCCCAGCAGGAACTCGCGGTGCGCCTCGGCCGAGCGCCGTTCGATCGCGCGGACGGCGGGCGCCGGGGGCACTTCCGCCGCCGTGGGCTGGGTCTCGTCCTGCGCCGGGGGAACCGGTTCCTTCTTGCGTCCAAACAG
>CAZZGU010000293.1:0-2748 GCA_964653755.1 uncultured Nigerium sp.
AACCCAATGTGGTCTACGGCGATCGTGCCGGGGTGGATCCGTACTTCGCGCCGTACCGGGAGCGCTGGCAGGGTGTCGACGAGAAGCTCGCGCGCTACACAGTCTGGGCACGGAAGGTCGCCCAGACGGACGATCTCGACGCGAAGGAGCGTAACTACAAGCTGGAGCGCGTCGACCGGTTGCGGGCGGTGTTCACCGCAGCGGACGCCGGCGAGAACCCGGCCGAGGCGTTCCGGCACGCCTTCAACGGCTTCAACATCCTGGACTTCAGAGTGGCCGATTCGTTCGCTCGTTGGGTTCGGGACAACCCGTCGACCGCCCAGGAGGCGTTGCGTGCCTTGGCTCACAAGCCGGGGCCGGAGTCGATCGACCGGTTCCTGGCGTTGGTCCCCCGCGAGGCCGCTTCAGGGGTGGGCGCAGGGTTGTCGATCGCGTCGGCCTTGTTGATGGGTCTGGATCCGGAGAACCTGCCGCCGTGGCGGAGCGAGGCCGCCAGCGTCACGCGCCGGCTCTCGGGTGGCTACCAAGTCGAGGAGGCCGCCACCCCGGGGGAGCAGTATCTGTTCTTCCTGGAACGTCTGGACGCGATCCGGGCGGCGGTCAACGGCGACGTCGTCCAGTTACGGGACCGGTTGGACACCCAAGGCCTGGCGTGGACGATCGCCAAGACAAGCGCCGACGAGTTCGCCGGATGGAGCGACGCCGAGCGGGCCGAGTTCAACGCCTGGCGGACGGGCAAGCCGGCTCCGCCGGAGCGCAATCTACTGGGCACGGAGGAGAGGAAACAGTCCGTCAGGGACGAGACAAACCCCACCGACTCCCTGGAGGATCTGGCCGCAGCCCTTTCGATGCCGTCGACGGAGTGGCTGGAAGAGACGTTGGCGTTGTGGGAGGAGAAGAAGCAGCTGATCCTGCAGGGTCCGCCGGGCACGGGGAAGACGTTCATCGCCCGACAGTTGGCCCGCTACCTGGCCGGTGACCCGGCACGCGTCATGACCGTGCAGTTCCATCCCGGGACCAGCTACGAGGACTTCGTCCAGGGCCTGCGCCCTGACCCCACCGATCCGTCCCGGTTCACCGTCGTGAACGGGCCACTGATGCGGATCTCGCAGGCGGCCGCGGCCAAACCCGACTCCACCTTCGTGCTGCTCATCGACGAGATCAACCGCGGCAACGTGCCGGCGGTGTTCGGCGAGTTGTACTACCTGCTGGAGTACCGCGGCGAGCACGTCACGTTGCTGTACGGCGACGACCACATGTTGCCGGACAACCTGTACCTGATCGGCACGATGAACACCGCCGACCGGTCGATCACCGCGCTGGACGCCGCCCTGCGGCGCCGTTTCTACGTCCGCGCCCTGGACCCGGCCTCCGACCTGCTGCGCGACATCCTGACCACCTACCTGGGCCGGGAGGCGTCCGCTCTGGGTTGGCTGGCGGACCTGCTCGACCGCGCCAACACCCACCTCGGTGACCCGGACCTGGCGATCGGCCCCAGCCACTTCATGAGCCCCGGCCTGACCGAAGCAAGGGCGAGGCGGGCCTGGAACCACTCGGTACTGCCCACGCTGCGGGAGTACTTCCACAGCAACACCGCCCGGCTCGAGGCGTTCGACTTCGACACCCTCAAGACTCAACTCGACCTGCCCGATGACAGCGACACTGCGGCTGACTGAGTGGCGGACGTCCGCACCGCTGGAGTTGACCGGCGCACAGCGCGCCGGTCTGGAGCAGCACTTCCAGGCGCGGATCGCCAGCGGCCCGACTGCGGACACGTTCACCGTCACCCCCGCCGACATCGTGGGGGCCCTCACCATCGACGGCACCACGGTCGTGGTCGCCCCGAAGATCGCCATCGACCGCGTGCTGTTCATGGTGTCCTACGCCATGGATCCGCTGCGCTGGAAGGACGGCTGGTCCCAGCTGGCCGGTGTCACCGATCTGGTCGACGGGATGGCGGCCCTGTTCGTGCGGACCTGCGAACGGGTACTGACCCAAGGCGTGTACCGCTCCTACCGCACGGTGGAGGCTGACGAGGCGACGGTCCGCGGCCGGATCCGGTGGCAACGCCAGGCGCGGCGTCCCGCGCCGTTGCCGATTGCGGTCCGTTACCAGGTCCACGACGACGACGTCCTGGAGAACCAGATCGTCCGGGCCGCGTTGGCGGTGCTGCGGACCATGCCGGTCCGCGACACGACCGTGGCTGCCGGCGTCGCCCGCCAGTGGCGGAGGTTCTCGAGCCTGGGCGTCCTCACCCACCCCCGCCGGCAAGCGGCGCGGATCGCGTGGACCCGGCAGAACGACTACTACCGTCCCCTGATCGGGCTCGCTCGCATCATCATCGATGCCTGCATGACCGAGCTCGACGACGGCGAAGTCGCCGTGCCCGGGTTCACGGTGTCGATGCCGCGGGTCTTCGAGCAGTTCGTGCGGACGGCGCTACGCGAACGCTCCGCCTTCACCCGCACCGAGTTCCCAGACCATCCCGGCCAGCACGGGCTCCGCCTCGACACCGCCCGACGAGTCGGGCTGCTGCCCGATCTGGGTGTCCACGTCGACGGACGCTGGCTGTTCGTCGGCGACGTCAAGTACAAACGCGACCACGGCTCCGGCCGGGACGCCGACCTGTACCAACTCCTCGCCTACGCGACCGCCACCGGACTCGACCAGGCCACCCTCATCTACGCCGACGGCCCCGCCGAAGCGCCCGCCCACCTCGTCCGCAACACCGGCATCACCCTCCACCTC
>CAZZGU010000294.1:0-2729 GCA_964653755.1 uncultured Nigerium sp.
GGATGCCACGGCTACACCCGGAGCGTCTGTCCCTAACCGGCGCGGCAAGCGGGTTGAGGCGCACGTGGCCGGGCGGCGGGCGCACTCCTCGCCCTGGGCACGCGAAGTGCCCAGGTAGGTGCCCGAAGCCACGAACGCCGGTCCTCCAAGACAAGGGGGACCGGCGTTCGCCGTTGTCAGAGCCACATTCAGCTCCCCGGGTAGGAGTCGAACCTACTGCGCTAATCCTGATTCAAAGTCAGGCGGGCCCTGCCGAAAGACCAACCGGGGATCGCCCGCGCTGGCGGGCCCTGCCGAGTCTACGGGGTGTCACCGGCAACCCGCATCCCGGGCCGTGTTTGTGCCCGCCGCCCGCCGGGAGGGACACTAGGCAGGTGCCCAGCACCCCTGTGAACACCACCCGCGCCCGGCGCGCCCGCGTCCGCATGACGCGCGGCGAGCGCCGCGAGCAACTCATCGAGGTGGCCCGGGGGTTGTTCGCCGAACGGGGGCTGGACGGCACATCGGTCGAGGAGATCGCCGCTCATGCCGAAGTCAGCAAGCCTGTGGTCTATGAGCACTTCGGCGGCAAGGAGGGCCTCTATGCGGTCGTCGTCGACCGCGAGGTGCGCGCCCTGCACGACGCGATCACGGTCGCGATCACCCGCCCCAACACCGATCCGCGCGGCCTCATCGAGCTGGGCACGCTGGCCCTGCTCGATTACATCGAAGAAAACCCGGACGGCTTCCGCATCATCTCGCGCGACTCCTCGCCGTACTCCCCCTCCGGGTCTTTCCAGACGATCCTTTCGGGCATCGCGGCGCGGGTGCAGGGCCTGCTCGCCGCACAATTCGCCAGCCGCGGCTACGACCCCAACACCGCTCCCCTGTACTCGCAAATGCTCGTCGGGCTCGTGGCGCTGGCCGGCCAGTGGTGGGTGGACGCCCACCCCACCACCACCATGGAGCGTTCCGAGGTGGCAGCCCACCTGGTGAACCTCACCTGGAACGGCATGCGCCACCTCCACCGCCGCCCCATGCTGCGCCTCGAGCCCGAGCCCGAGGAACCCGAGGGCTGAGCGCACGGGTCCCGGCTGTAGGGTATGCCGGTGTCCCCCTCTCCCCCGCTCTCCTCGCGCGCCGCCGTGGGCGCGACCGTGACGTTCTTCGCGTACAACGGCCTTGTCATCGGCGTGTGGGCGGGCTCGCTGCCCTCGCTCCGCGACCGCGTCGGCATGGACTCCACGGGCGTCGCCCTGCTGCTGGTCGTCACCGGACTGGCCGCGATCGCCTCCATGCAGGTGGGCGGACGCCTCAGCGACCGCCACGGCGCCCGCCCGGTCGCGGTGGCGATGGTCCCCGTCCTGGCCGTGGGCATCCTCGCTGTGGGACTTGCCCCCACCTATCCGGCGCTGCTGGCGTCCGGCGTTGTGCTGGGCCTCGGCAACGGCGGCATCGACGTCGCGATGAACGCCCTCGGCGTCCACGTCGAACGCTCCCGGCCGCGTCCCATCATGAGTTTCTTCCACGGCATGTGGTCGGTCGGCAACCTGGTGGGCGCCCTGCTGGTCCTCACCGCCGCGACCCTCGCCGGCGAGTCCGGACGCCCGTGGGTCGTGCTCAGCGCAGCCGCCCTCGCCGCCGCGACGGGCGGGGTCGCGTTCCTCGCCGTGTACCGCCTCACCCCGGCCACCCCGCGCGTCGACCATGTGGACGCCGACGGCGTCCGCACGCCGATCCCCGCCTCGGCGTACCTGCTGGGACTCATGGCGATCGCCTTCGGCCTCGGCGAGGGGACGGCCGCCGACTGGTCGGGGCTGCTGGTGGCCGACGTGACCGGGGTGGACGCCGGACGCGCGTCCATGGCGGTCGTGGCGGTGTCTGCGTCCATGGTCGTGATCCGCCTGCTCGGCGACGGCCTGGTCGCGCGCTTCGGACGCCGCGCCATCGTCCGCTTCGGAGGCACCGCCTCGGCGGCCGGCTATCTCGTGACCGCGTTCGCCTCCGACCTGACGCTGCTGCTCATCGGGTGGAGCCTCGTGGGCCTGGGCATCGGGATGATCGCCCCCCAGGTCTACGCGACCGCCGGCCACGCCGGCGGCGGCCGGGGGTTGGCCGTCGTGGTGACCTTCGGCTACGCGACGTTCCTCGCCGGCCCCGCGCTCATCGGCCTGCTGGTGCACGCGGTGGGGATCCAGACCGCCATGGTCGTCCCGGGTGTGCTGCTGCTCGGGCTGATCGCCCTGGCCGGGATCATGCCACGCCGAGAAGACGAGCTCCTGGAACGGGTCCGTACGCCCGCCTGACCGTCCGGCACAACCCCAGCCCGCTGAGGCCCACCGACAGCCGGACGGCCGCGTCCTCGTGGGCCGCCAGGAAGGCGACCGTCGGTCCCGAGCCCGACACGATGCCGGCCAGCGCGCCGGCGTCGCGGCCGGCGTCCAGCAGGTCGGCCAGGTGGGGGCGCAAGGAGAGCGCGGCGGGTTCGAGGTCGTTGACGAGGTTCGCGGCGACCTGGTGCACGTCGCCGTGGGCCAGCCCCTCGAGGAGGCCTTGCGGCACCGACGGCGGCGTGGGGTCGGCTTCGGGGTTCAGCTCGTCGAAGCGGCGGAACACGGCCGGGGTCGAGAGCTCGACATCGGGCAGCGCGAGCACCCAGTGGTAGCCACCGCGGCTGAGCACGGGCACGAGCTCGTCGCCGCGTCCGTGCCCCAGCGCGGTGGAGCCGAGCAGGCAGAAGGGCACGTCGG
>CAZZGU010000295.1:0-2723 GCA_964653755.1 uncultured Nigerium sp.
GAGCGGGCTCGCCCGTTGGGCCGCATCACCCCAGTGGCCACGTCGGCGACCTTGGGCGACCAGGGCGACCCGGCGGCGATGCTCGAGTTCGCGCGCACGGTGTTCGGTGAGGACCTGGACCCGGACTGCGTGATCAGCGAGGAACGCCTCACGTGGGCGGAGTGGGTCGGGGACGCCGAAGCCGCGGTGGCGGCGTCCGGGCTCGAACCGAGGCGGCTGGCCCGGGGCGACTTGGCGGCGGTGAACGAGCTGCTGGACGCCGGGGACGCCTCCGACGCCCGCGGCCAGACGCTGCGGGTGCTGGCCGCCCTGTATGACGTGTCGGTGCCGGAACTGGTGGCCGCGGTGGGGGACACCGAGACCGCGTTGCTGCGGCTGGTGCAGGCGCACCCGCTGGTCCAGACGTTGGCCGAGGCGTGCGCTGACGCGGTCAGCCTGGCTGACCTGGCCGAGGTGCTGTTCCCGGGGCCGGCTGTCGTGGGGACGTCGGAGGGTGAGCGGGGCACGTTCCTGATGCACCTGGTGGCGGCGCTGAGCCATGTGCGGGCCACGGTCGCGCGGACGGCGTTGGGTGTCGACCTGCACCTGTGGGTGCGCGAGCTCACCAGGATCGACCGGGTGGCCAGCGCCACCGTCGAGTACCGGTGGAGTGACGACGGCGCCCTCGTGGCCGTGGGGGAGGACCCGTTCGCCGACCAGGGCCGGTCGGTGTTCCCGGCGATCTACTGTCGGCATTGCGGGCGTTCGGGTTGGGGTGTGGAACTCGCTCCGGTGGGCCACGACCTGGCATCGGAGGACACGGCGATCCGCCGGCACCATGTCACGGGCGAGGGGCGTTTCCGTGCCCTGTTGCATGCCCCGTTGGAGGCCCAGCACGCGTCCGGTGACGGGAGCGCCGCGGGGATGCCGGTGGAGGGGTTGCGGTGGTTCTCGGTGCGGCAACGGCAGTTGCTGACGGACCCACCCCCGGAGGACGACCGGGACACCCGGGAGGGGTGGGTGCTGCCGGTGTTGACGCAGACCGGTCAGGACGCCGACGTCGAGTCGCGGGCCGACACGTGTCCGTCGTGCCAGACCAGGGACGCGATCCGGTTCCTGGGTAGTGCGGTGGCGACGTTGTTGTCGGTGACCTTGTCGACGTTGTTCGGTGCCGGGGATCTGGAGGCTGCGGAGAAGAAGGCGCTGGTGTTCACCGACAGCGTGCAGGACGCCGCGCACCGGGCCGGGTTCGTCGAGAGCCGCTCGCATGTTTTGACGTTGCGTTCGGTGCTGCGGGCGGCCGTGGATGGCGCCCCGATCGCGCTGGACGCGTTGGTGGAGGAGGCGATCCGGCAGGCCGGCGATGACCCGTTCCGCCGGTTCCGGCTGGTGCCGCCGGGGTTGGCCGAGCGTGAGGAGTTCGCCCCGTTTTGGCGCAGGGACAAGGCACGCGAGGTGCCGTCGGTGGTGCTGACCCGGGTGCGGCGTCGACTGCTGTTCGACGCGGTGCTGGAGTTCGGTCTGCAGTCGCGGGTCGGCCGCACCCTGGAGCAGACCGGCAGTGTGGTCGTGGAGGTGGAGGCCGGCCAGCCGGCCAAGCTGGCTGCCCTGGGCCGTGCTGCCCTGGACAAGGCGGAGGTGCAGGACGCCCTCGACGGCCCGCTGGCGGGGCTGGCCGACGCCCGGCTCGTCGCCTGGGTGCGCGGCACTTTGGAGCACCTGCGCGAACGCGGGGCGATCGAACACGAGTGGTTCCACCGCTACATCAAGGCCGACGGCAACCGGTACCGGATCTGGGGCGGACGTCCCCGCGGCCAGGGCATGCCCGCGTTCCCCAAGGGACGTTCGGCGCCGGCTTTCCCGCGGATCGGGCCGGCGTTGCGGACGAAGGACCCGCTGCTGGATCCGGTCACCTCGCCGCAGTCGTGGTACGCGCGCTGGACGGCCCGCACCCTGGGTGTCCAGCCGGCGTTCGGCGCGAAGCTGGCACGGCTGCTGCTGGAGGGTCTCGCGCGCGCGGACGTGCTGAGGGCGACGTCGACCGAGTCCGGCGGCACGGTGTTCGCGATCCCGGCCAACTCGGTGGTGGTCCATCCCACCACGGACGCGGCGCTGGCCGCGGGCCGGCACCTGCTGGTGTGCTCGGTGTGTCACGGCCAGGTGCCGGGCACCGCACAGACGGTCACCCAATTGGAGGGGGCGCCATGCCCGCTGGTGCGCTGCCCGGGCACCCTCGTGCCGGAGGAACGGGCCGCCAACTACTACCGCAGCCTGTACGCCTCGGCGGACATGCGCCGGATCGTGTCTCGGGAGCACTCCAGCCTGCTCGATGACGGGACCCGGCTGGCGTACGAGTCCGGCTTCAAGCAGGGTCAGGTGCGCCCGGACGCCCCGAACGTGCTGGTGGCGACCCCGACCCTGGAGATGGGCATCGACATCGGGGACCTGTCGGCGGTGTTGCTGGCGTCGCTGCCGAAGACGGTCACGTCGTACCTGCAGCGGGTGGGTCGGGCAGGACGCCTCACCGGCAACGCGCTGAATCTGGCGTTCGTCACGGGGCGGGGGGTGAACCTGCAGCGGCTGGGGGACCCGCTGTCGATCATCAACGGCCCGGTGCAGCCGCCGGCGACGTACCTGAGTGCTGCGGAAATCCTGCGTCGGCAGTACCTGGCGCACCTGGTGGACGCGTTCGCGCGCGACCCGGGGGCTCCGCACCCCAAGCTGGCGAGCTTCGCGATGGCGTC
>CAZZGU010000296.1:0-297 GCA_964653755.1 uncultured Nigerium sp.
CGAGATCACCGCCGCCGGGTTGATCGACACAAACGCGCGCAGGTCGGCGTCGTGTCCGATGGTGGCGTTCGGGTTGACGTGCACGTGCCGACCCAGACGCACGTTGTTCGACACACACGCCCCCGCGCAGACGACCACGCCCTCGGCGAGCGTGGTGCGCGCGCCGAAGGTGGCGCTGGGGTGCACGGCCGTGAACGGGACCAGGCCCGCAGCATCTAGGCGAGCCACGATCGTGCGGCGGACCGACGGGCTGCCGATGCCGAGGACGTAGCGGGTGCCCGTGGCGGCGTGGTTCAG
>CAZZGU010000296.1:318-2693 GCA_964653755.1 uncultured Nigerium sp.
AAATAGGCGACGCCGCGGGCGGCCAGGCGGGCCAGGTTGGCCTCGGACGGGCCGTCGTCCAGGACGCCGAGCAGCTCGACGTCCGCGCCCGCGGCGGCCATGGCGTCCAGCACGTCGAGGGACTCCCGGCCGAAACCGGACGCCCCGATCACGACGACGCGGTCAGTCATGGCGGGCCTCCGAACCCTGGAACGTCGCCATCGTGGTCTCGCCGTCGCCGCTGATGCCGGTGCGCTTCAGCACCACGGCCACCGTTTCGAGCAGGATCCGCGCGTCCAGCAGCAGCGAGCGCTTGTCGACGTACTCGACGTCCAGGGCGAGCTTGTCGTCCCAGTCGAGGCCGTTGCGCCCGCGCACCTGGGCCAGCCCGGTGACCCCCGGGCGCACCTCGTGCCGGCGCGCCTGCTCGGGGCTGTAGCGCTCCAGGTACTCCACCAGCAGCGGGCGCGGCCCGACCAGGCTCATGTCGCCCTTCAGCACGTTCCACAGCGTCGGCAGCTCGTCCAGGCTCGTGGACCGCAGGAATCGCCCCACCGTCGTCAGTCGCTCGGCGTCGGTGACGTGGGTGGCGTCCGGGTGCCGCATGGTGCGGAACTTCACCAGCTCGAACACCTCGCCGTTGAGTCCCGGGCGCGGTTGGCGGAACAGCACCGGGCTCCCGTGCGCCGCCAGCACCACGCCCGCCACGGCCAACTGGAGGGGCGCGGACACCACCAGCCCGACCGAGGCCAGGCTGGCGTCCAGGAGTCGCTTCACGCGGTCGTACGGCCTAGGCATGCGTGGCCTGCCGGGTGACGAAGGGCGCCAGCGCCGCGTCGATGCGGGCCACCTGCGCGTCGGTGAGCACCGAGCCGCTGGGCAACGACAGGCCGGTCCGGAACAGCCGCTCGCTCGTGCCGTTGAGGTACGCCCGCGAACCGGCGAACACCGGCTGCAGGTGCATCGGCTTCCAGAGCGGCCGCGCCTCGATGTCGGCCTGCGCCAGCGCCAGGCGCACGTCCTCGGCAGTGAAGCCCGCGGCGTCCGGGTCGACCAGGACCGACGTGAGCCAGAAGTTGTCGCGGGTCTCACCGCCGTCCGCGCCGGAGGGCTCGCCGAAGAGGGTGACGCCCGGCGCGTCGGCGAACAGCTCCCGGTATGCCAGCCGGTGCCGGCGGCGCCGCTCGATCATCGACTCCAGCCGCTCCAGCTGCGCCCGCCCCAGCGCCGCCAGGATGTTCGACAGCCGGTAGTTGTAGCCGATGTCGGTGTGCTCATAGTGGACCACCGGCTGCCGCGCCTGCGTCGCTAGGTACCGGACGCGGTGCGCGAACGCCTCGTCGTCGGTCAGCAGCGCCCCGCCGCCCGAGGTCGTCATGATCTTGTTGCCGTTGAAGGACACCGCCGCCGCCACGCCGAAGGCGCCGGACGGCCGTCCGTCCCGGGTCGCGCCGAGCGACTCGGCGGCGTCCGACACCACCGGGACGCCGTACTCGGCCGCGATCGCGCCGATGCGCTCGTGGTCGGCGACCTTGCCCAGCAGGTCGACGGGAAGCACGAGCCGCACCGAATGGCCCTCGTCGGCGAGGTCGGCGAACGCCTCCTCGAGGAGCTCCGGGTTCATGTTGCCGGATGCGTCGGCGTCCACGAACACCGGCACCGCGCCGGTGTAGGCGACCGCATTGGCCGTGGCCGCGAAGGTCATGGTCGAGGTCAGCACGAGGTCCCCGGGACCCACCCCCAGCGTCAGCATCGCCAGGTGCAGGGCGGCCGTCCCGGACGACAGGGCCACGCAGTGCTCCCGCCCCGAGAACGCGGCGAGCTCGGCCTCGAAGGCGTCGACCTCGGGTCCCAGGGGCGCGACCCAGCCGGAGCGGATGGCCCGGACCAGGGCCCGCTCCTCCAGATCGGTGACGTCGGGCGACGAGAGGTGGATCCGCGTCATCCGGCGCGGCGCTCGACGAACGACAACAGGTCGAGCTCGCTGAAGGACTCGTCCACGACCGCGACCTCGTACGGCGCGATCGGCGGGACCGCCACCTGGGTGATCAGCGGGTGGGCGCTCGGGGCGCCCTTCTCGGAGGCGCTCAGCAGCACCTCGTGCATCTTCTCGCCGGGACGCAGCCCGGTGTACTCGATCGGGATCGGACGGCCGGACTCCTCGGTCAGGCGCCGCGCCACGTCGACGATCTTGACCGGCTCGCCCATGTCGAGGACCAGCACGTCGCCGGGGCGTCCGATCGCGCCCGCCTGCAGGACCAGCTCGCACGCCTCCGGGATCGTCATGAAGAAGCGCGTCACGTCGGGGTGCGTGACCGTCACCGGGCCGCCGCGCTCGATCTGCGCGCGGAAGGTGTACAGCACCGAGCCCCGCGAGCCCAGCACGTTGCCGAACC
>CAZZGU010000297.1:0-2684 GCA_964653755.1 uncultured Nigerium sp.
AGCGCATCCAGGTGATGCCGACCCCGACGATCGCGAAGACGACGCCGATCGCGTAGAAGACGACCGGGCCCAGCAGGCTGAGGCCGACGCCGAACAGGAAGGGACCGAAGGCGGCGATGGCCGAGGTCCAGCCGATGACGCCGCCCGCCTGGCGCGGCTCGAAGATCATCGGCATCTGCTTGAACGTCGAGGCGTTGCCGATGCCGGCGAACAGGAAGATCGCCAGCATGCCCCAGAAGAACTTGGTGAAGCCGGCCTCGAGGGTGGCGGCGGACGTGACGTCGGGCGTGAGCGCGGTGATGGTGAAGGCGATCGAGACGACGAGGCCGAGCCCGGAGATCAGCGTCCAGATGGCGCCGCCCATCTTGTCGGTCAGCGGCGCGAACGCGAAGCGCGCCACCGCGCCGACCATGGCCCCCCAGAAGACGAAGGTGGCGGGGTCGGGCACCTGGTAGCCCTCGATCAGGACCTGCGCGGCCTGGCCCGTGCCGGAGACGATGGCGGCGTTGCCGGAGCCGTACAGGTTGTTCGACAGCAGCGCGAACTGGGCCGACAGGCCGGAG
Organism: uncultured Nigerium sp.; assembly: GCA_964653755.1. Taxonomy (GTDB): domain Bacteria; phylum Actinomycetota; class Actinomycetes; order Propionibacteriales; family Propionibacteriaceae; genus Propioniciclava. The sequence goes on from CAZZGU010000297.1 coordinate 564, forward strand.
AACGTGCCGAAGGTCATGATGTAGAGGAAGGTCATCAGCCAGGTGTCGGTGTTGCTGAAGATGTCGAACTGCTGTCGGATGTTCGCCTTGATCGGGACGGACTTCAGCAGGAACCAGGCCAGCAGCGCGCCGACGAGGACGAAGGGCACCCACACCAGACCTGCGTTCTGGTACCACACCTCACGCTCGGGCTTGCCCGCCATCTTGAGCACCTGCGGGCCGCCCAGCAGCGCGAAGCCGATCAGGAATGGGGTCAGCAGCTGGACGATGGAGACGCCGAGGTTGCCGATGCCGGCCTGCAGGCCCAGCGCCGTCCCCGACATCCGCTTGGGGAAGAAGTACGACGTCGACGGCATGAAGCCGGAGAAGGCGCCGCCACCGATGCCGGCCAGGAAGGAGAGCGCCAGCAGGGCCCAGTAGGGGGTGTTTGGGTCCTGGACGGCCATCGCCCAGCCGACGAGCGGGACCACCAGCAGCGCTGTGGTCAGCGCCACCATCTTCCGGGTGCCCATGATGGGCGGCAGGATCATCCACAGGATGCGCAACGCGCCGCCGGACAACCCGGGCATGGCGGCCATCCAGTACAGCTGGCCCTTGGTGAAGGCGAAGCCGATCGCGTTGAGCTTGGGGACCAGGGCGCTCGGCAGGAACCACGCGATGAAGCACATGGTGAGCGCGAAGGTCGTGATCGAGAGCGTCCGCCAGGCCAGCGCGGAGTCCCAGGTCTTCTCATCCTCGGGGTTCCACTGCTGGAGCCACTCGCCTCCGGTGCGCGCGGCACCCTCCCTGGTTGTCATGGTATCGGTCTCCTATTTCTTGGCTTGGGCGGGCTGGCCCGCGGGGAACTCGTCGGTGATCTGATGGCGCTTCATGGCGCGGATCGCGAAGTGCATCCAGATCAGTGAGACGAGCGTGAAAAGGAAGAGGACGACGAACGTGCTGGATGAGACGCCCGTGAAGAGCTTCGTGTACGCGAACACCGGCGGCAGGAAGAAGCCTCCGAGCCCGCCGAGCATGCCCACGAGCCCACCCACGGAGCCCACGTTGGTGGGGAAATAGGTGGGAATGTGCTTGTAGACCCCCGCCTTGCCGATGCCCATCGCGCAGCCGACGATGAACACGAGCAGGACGAACGCCCACAGCGGGAGGCCGAACGGCGTCTGCGAGACCACCGCGCCACTCGCGTCGGTCTCGGTGCGGACGCCGCTGGGGATGGCCAACGCGGCGGTCGCGGCCAGCATCACGAAGAACGTGAAGTACATGGCCTTGCGAGCCCCCCACTTGTCGGACGCCCAGCCGCCGAGCGGCCGCAGCAGCGAGGCCGGGAAGATGAAGGTCGCCGTGATCAGCCCGGCGGTCGTGAGGTCGAGGCCGAAGTTGTCGATGTAATACGCGGGCATAACGGCGGACAGCGCCACGTAGGCGCCGAAGACGACCACGTAGTACAGGCTGAACCGCCACACCTGGACGCGCTTCAGGGGCGCCAGCATCTCGCCGAGCGGCTTGGCCGACCCGGGCATCCGGTCCTGGCTCGGAGTGATGAACCAGGTGAGCACCGCCCAGATCGCGAGCAGCACGGCGTACAGCGCCGGGATGAAGCGCCACCCGCCCTGGACGCCGGCGATGTAGGTGCTTCCCGCGGTGGCTGCGATGATGACGGGACCGATGAACTTGGTGACCGAGGCCCCCACGTTGCCGGCCCCGAAGAGCCCGAGCGCGAAGCCCTGCCGGTTCTTCGTGAACCAGGCCGAGTTCCAGGCGACACCCACGCTGAACGAGTTGCCCACGAAACCCACCAGGAACGCAAGCACGAGCAGCATGGCGTAACTGCTCGCGTACTGGACGCACCACGCAGCCACCGCTCCGGACGCCAGCAGGTAGGTGAAGACCTTGCGCCCGCCGATGCGGTCCGCGAGCATGCCGGCCGGCAGGCGCCACATCGAACCGTTGAGCACCGCAACGGCGCTGATCCAGCTGAGCTCGACGTCGGAGAGCCCGAACTCCTTCTGGATCGGCTTGCCAAGGATCCCGAACATCAGCCACACCGCGAACATCAGGGTGAAGCCGACCGTCGACATCGTCAGGACCCGGCCGGATCCGGGCGCCTCCGCGTGCTTGGGC
>CAZZGU010000298.1:0-2675 GCA_964653755.1 uncultured Nigerium sp.
CGCAGGTGCCCGGTTCGGTGAGCTACCTGCAGTGGGACGGGCGGGGCATGCCCGGCCAGGCGTCCCCCGACGCGGTCGCGGCCCGCCGCGGGATCCCGGGCTCGGAGGGCACGTCGCGATGACTCCCGCCACCGGCTGGTTGGCTGGCGCCCTGCCGCGGCGCCAGCCCATCCCGGAGCGCACGCTGCCCGAGCGGGAGGCACGGACCGCCTGGCAGGCCGTGTCCCTCCTGTTGGAGTACCCGTCGGAGACGCTCCTCGACCAACTCCCCGCGATCCGGGGAGCGGCCGAGGGCCTGGGGGAGGCGATCCGCGAACCGCTGACCGCACTGGTGGACCACCTGGTCGACACGGAGCTTCCCCAGCTCCAGCGCCTCTACGTGGAGACCTTCGACCACACCCGCAAGTGCGCCCTGCACCTGACGTACTACTCGTGCGGGGACACGCGCAAACGTGGGGTGGCGCTCGTGCGCTTCAAGCAGGCCTACCGCCGGGCGGGGATGGAGCTCTCCGCGGAAGAACTGCCCGACCACCTCTGTGTGGTCCTCGAGTTCGGCGCCTTGGGCGACATCGACATCGCCTGGCGGCTCCTCAACGAGCACCGCGCCGGCATCGAACTCCTGCGGCTGTCGCTCGCCGACCGCCACTCCCCGTGGCTCGGAGCGATCGAGGCCCTGTGCGCCACCCTGCCGCCGCTCGAGGGCGACCAGCAGCAGGCCGTGGCCCAACTCCTCGCCGAGGGCCCACCCAACGAGGACGTCGGCATGGACGCCTACGCCCTGGACCCCCGACTCAACCCGCACCCGGACGCCGACGAGGCGGAACTTCAAGGAGCATTCTCATGACCACCTTCCTCTGGGTCGTCTTCCCCTACCTGGCCATGGGTGTCTTCCTGGCCGGCATGATCTGGCGCTACCGCTACGACAAGTTCGGGTGGACCACGCGCAGCTCCCAGCTCTACGAGAGCCGCCTGCTGCGTGTCGGGAGCCCCCTGTTCCACTTCGGAATCCTGCTGGCCGCGGGCGGCCACGCCATGGGCCTGTTGATCCCCAAGTCGTTCACCGATGCCATCGGGATCAGCCAGGACATGTACCACGCGGTTGCGGTCGCCGGCGGCCTCGTCGCGGGTGCCATGGTGACGGTCGGGTTCATCACCCTGGTCTTCCGGCGCCGCACGGTGAAGAGCGTCTTCAACGCGACGACCTGGAACGACAAGATCCTGTTCCTGGTCCTGGGCCTGACGATCCTCTTCGGCATGTGGAACACGCTGAGCACCGCCTTCGGAGACTCGCACTACAACTACCGCGAGGGCGTCTCGCCGTGGTTCCGGAGCATCTTCACGCTGTCCCCGGACGCCGCCCTGATCGCCGAGGCTCCCATCCAGTTCCAGGTGCACGCCTTCCTGGCGTTCCTCCTGCTCCTGATGTGGCCTTTCACCCGCCTGGTGCACGTGTTCAGCGCCCCGCTGGGGTACATCAACCGGCCGTACATCGTCTACCGCTCCCCCGGTGACCGCCCGGGTGCTGCTCCCGGTTCCCGTGCCCCGCAGGGCACCTGGAAGAGCCCCACTGCGGCCAAGAGGTAGCGGCCGTGACGGATCTCGATCAGGCGGGCTGGCGCCCATGGATCGCGCACGTGTGCGCGGCCATGGGCATCGACCCGTCTCAGGTGGACGTGGAGGAGATCCACGTCCTCACGAGGGCGGTCGCCCACGGCCTTTCCCGCCCCATGGCCCCGGTGTCGGCCCACATCTGGGGCCTTGCCCTCGGCGCCGACCCGGCCTCCGACCCGCACGAGGTGCGTGACGCCCTCATCGCGGCCGTCGAGGAGGGGCCCCTCCCCTAGGGTGGCTGCCATGTTGCCGTCACCCGTCGCCCCCGGTCCCGCCCTCTCCCCCGAGGAACAGGACCGGTACGCCCGCAACACCGCGTTGGCCGCCCTCGGCGAGGGCGGCCAACGGCGTCTTCGCAACGCCCGCGTCTGCGTCGTCGGCGCGGGAGGGCTGGGGTCCCCCGTCCTGCTGTACCTGGCCGGCGCCGGCGTCGGGGAACTCACGCTGCTCGACGACGACATCGTCGACGCCACCAACCTGCAGCGGCAGGTGATCCACTCCGCCGCCGCGGTCGGTTCCCCGAAGGCCGACAGCGCGGCGGCCCGCGTGCGCGCCCTGGCTCCCGGCGTGCAGGCCACCGCCGTGCGCCTCCGGGTCGACGCCGCCAACGCCGCCGGCGTCCTGGCCGGACACGACGTGGTCGTGGACGCCACCGACAACGTCACCGCGCGCTACGTGATCGCCGACGCGTGCGCCGCCCTCGGGCTGCCCTGCGTGTGGGGAGCCCTGGCGGGGGCGAGCGCCCAGGTGTCGGTGTTCCACGGCACCCCCGACGGCGCCGGCCTCACGCTGCGCGACCTGTTCCCCGTCCCGCCCGAGGGGGCGCCCACGGCGTCCGAGGTGGGGGCGTTCGGGGCGACGTGCGGCATCGCCGGCTCGGTCATGGCGGCCGAGGTCGTCAAGGTCGTCACCGGCGTTGGGGAACCCCTGTATGGTCGGGTCCTGTTCGTGGACGCCTGGGCCGGCACCTTCGCCGAGATCCCGCTGACCCCGAGGAGCACCGTTGCCTGAGGTTCGCCTGAAGCTGACCGTCGAGGAGTACCTCGCCGAGGTGCTGGCGCTCG
>CAZZGU010000299.1:0-587 GCA_964653755.1 uncultured Nigerium sp.
TCCGTGTGAGTGCAGGCGATGCCGTGAGCGTATCAGGAGGCGATTACGCCGTTGGCTTGCCGGTTGGGCTGGGCGGCGGTCCGGCGCGCGCCTCGCGTAGGCTCATGTTCGGTAGCGCTCATGGAACTCACGACACCGAACCAGGAGAGCCGATGGCCCGATCAGACAACCCCTTGTTGCGCAGGGTCGACAGTCTGGCCAAGATCGCCGACGTCGAGACAACCTTGGTCAGTGGGGAGGACGCGGGGACTGCACCGTTCATTACGATCGCCATCCCCACCTTTCAGCGGCCCTCCCTGTTGCGCGAAGCTTTGGACAGTGCCCTCGCTCAGAAGAGCCCGATCTGCGACTACGAGGTGATCGTGGTCGACAATGACCCAGATCCCGAGTCCGAGACTGGGCGACTCATGGCCGGCTGCGACGACCCGCGGCTGCGCTACTACCGAAACGGCCGCAACGTCGGCCTCTTCAGCAACTGGAACCGGTGCTTCGAACTGGCCCGGGGCGAGTGGGTGGCCCTGCTGCACGACGACGACCTGCTCAATCCGGGGTACCTCAATGCGATGGTCGCTCAACTGCGGCGTCGC
>CAZZGU010000299.1:597-2674 GCA_964653755.1 uncultured Nigerium sp.
ATCATGGCGAATTTCGAGGTCTTCGACCAGCGAGCCAAGGACGGGGACGGATCACCGTCCCCGGGGGCCTCGGGCGAGAGCCTCACCGATGCGCGCCTGACCCGGATCCGTCCGGCCCAGGCGGTTGTCTTCGACCGTAACGTCTACGGGGCACCCACGTGCGGCAGCGCGTTCCGTCGCGATCTGGTGTTGACGGCTGGGGGTTTCGACGATGACTGTCCGTCGGCGGACTGGTTCTTCACTTTCCGCTTCAATCACGATCACCCGGTCTACCGGACGGTGGCGCCGATGGGTCACTACCGGGTGGCCCAGAACATGTCGTTGCGGCCCGAGACGCTGCGCTCTTTGGTGGAGGATGCGCGTCGCTTCCGACTGGAGAATGCCAGACACAGCTTGCTGGGCCGGCTGGTGGCGACGGCTTTCGGCCCGGAACAGCATTTCCGAATTCTGCAGATGGTGAAGAACCTGGAAGGGGCTCAGGAGTTCGACTGGCACCGCTATGACGACCTCGAACCCTTCAGCAAGCGTCCTCGTCAGCTGGCTCTCTACCGGCGGCTCCTCGGGGTCTACGACCGCGTGAAGGCCCTCGAGACCCGACTTTTCGGCTGAGGCTCTCTCAAGGGCGCAAGGAGAGGAATCGCTCGATCTGGTTCAAGGTCGTCGCCCTGGGATCGGCTCCCGCATTAGTCTTCCGGGTCCAGTCCACCGTCCAGCGCAGTGTTTCGTCGAGGTCGAGCAAGTTCGCCCATCCCAGTTCGGTCTGGGCCTTCGATGCGTCGAGGGTCAGCAAACCCGCCTCATGCGGGTGCAGACCACCGTCATGCTCCCAGCGGGCCTCATCACCCCAGAGCGCTGCGACACGGTCAGTTACTTGCCCGACCGTCGCCACGCTCGCCGGATCAGGGCCGATGTTGTACGCCTCTCCAGCAGCCTCACCGCGGAGCGCGGCTTCGATGATGGCCAGATAGCCGTTCAGGCAGTCCAGCACGTGCTGCCACGGCCGTACCGCACTGGGATAGCGCAGTCGCACCGGCACGCCTTGCGCGAATGCGCCGATCAGATCCACCATCAACCGATCGGCGCACACATCCCCTCCGCCCACCACATTGCCCGCCCGGGCGATCGCGGTGGGGGCGGCGTCCGGGTGCCCCGCGATCCACGACTGGGTGACGATGTCCGCGGCCGCCTTCGAAGCCGAGTACGGATCGACACCGCCCAGGGCGTCCGACTCGCGGTATCCGGCGGTTTGGTTGACGTTCCGGTACACCTTGTCGGTCGTGATGATCAGCGTGGCCTGAAGCGAATCGACTCCTTCGGTGGCCTCGAGCACGTTGTAGGTGCCCATGACATTCGTTTCGTAGGTCCGGCGCGGATCGCGGTAGGACTCCCGGACGAGCGCCTGCGCTGCCAGGTGGATCAGCACGTCAGGCTGCTGTTCGGCGATCGTGGCGCGCACGGCCGCCGCGTCCCTGATGTCAATCCTCATGTCGGCGGACAGCAGATCGGCGACGCGGGCCCGCTCGAAGAGGCTGCCGCTCTCCGGCTCGAGGGCGAGTCCGCTGACCTCGTGTCCGAGGTGGTGCAACACGAGGCTCAGCCACGCACCCTTGAAGCCTGTGTGGCCCGTGATCAGGTACTTCACGCTTCTGCCTCCCCGGTTCGTTCCCGCCACAGGCGCTCCAGTCCAACGGGCAGGAGCACTTGCGGCCGCCAGCCGATGTCGTCGGACGGCACCTGCCAATCGGTGATCATCTCGCGGGGACGCTCGGGACGCGCACCCCATTGCGCGTTGATCGGCCGGCCCGTGACATTGCTCACGAGGTCCGCCAGGGCCCTGATGGTCACCGGCGAACCGGTCCTCACGACGAGCCGTCTCACAGGCTTCTCGTGCTGGGCGAGCATGAGCAGCGCAGCCACGACGTCATCCACGTGGGTCAGGTCGATAAGTTGCCGCCCCGAAGAAAGCGCGAGGGGAGCGCCAGAGGCCGCGGCGTCCAGAAGAAGGTCGACCAAGCGACCTCGGTCGTCGTCGGGACCGTACGTGTCGAACAGGCAGACCTCGCGCGCATCCAGTCCT
>CAZZGU010000300.1:0-2666 GCA_964653755.1 uncultured Nigerium sp.
CGGAGAGGATGTCCCGGGTGGACCCGTCGGCGACGATCACTCCCCCGGAGAGGACCGCCGACCGCTCGCACAGTTGGAGCGCGTAGGGCAGGTCGTGGGTGACCATCAGCACGGTGACCTCGAGGGTCGCGAGGATGTCGGCGAGTTCCCGGCGGGACGCGGGGTCGAGGTTCGAGGTGGGCTCGTCCAGCACCAGGACCTCGGGACGCATGGCGAGCACGGTCGCCAACGCCACCCGTCGGCGCTGCCCGAACGAGAGGTGGTGCGGCGGACGGTCTGCGTGAGCGGCCATGCCGACACTCTCGAGCGCCTCGGCCACCCGTCGCTCCAGCGCGGCGCCCCGGAGCCCGAGGTTGGCGGGGCCGAAGGCGACGTCATCGCGCACGGTGGGTAGGAAGAGCTGGTCGTCGGGATCCTGGAAGACGATGCCCACCAGGCGGCGGACGTCCGCGAGGTGGGGCCGCGTCACCGGCAGGCCGCAGACGGTGACCGTGCCGGCGCCCGGAGTCAGGATCCCGTTGAGGTGCAGGACGAGGGTGGTCTTGCCGGCGCCGTTCGGCCCCAGGAGCGCGACCCGCTCGCCTGGCTGCACCCTGAGGTCGACGCCGAAAAGGGCCTGGTGTCCGTCGGGGTAGGCGTGGGCGAGACCCCGGACGTCGAGGACGGGGGCGCTCACGCCAGCGCCCGTGCCAGGGCTGCGGCCAGGAGGGCCGCTGCGGGTGCGAGCGCAGCGACCGCCCACGTCCGCGCGGACGCCTCCTGGCTCGCCGGCTGCACCGCCGCCGGCATCGTTCCGGTGTAGCCGCGCGACAGCATGGCGAGGTGGACGCGCTCGCCGCGCTCGTAGGAATGGATGAACAGCGTCCCCAGCGAACGGCCGAGGGCCGGCCAGGAGACGGGGCTCGTGGCCACGAAGGCACGGGAGGCCCGCGCGACACCCATCCGGCGCCACTGCTCGAGGACCACGTCGAGGTAGCGGATCATGAACCCCAGGATGTCCACGAGCTGGGTGGGCAGCCGGAGCCGGCGCAGTCCCGCGAGCAGGGCGACCGGCGTGGTGGTGGCCGCAAGGGTGAGGGCGGCCAGGACGCCGAGGGTTCCCTTGGCCACCAGCGTCCAGGCGCCCCACAGCCCCGCCTCGGAGACCGTCAACCCCAGCAGTGTGGTCGTCGGGCCGGTCGCCACGAACGGCAGGAGGAGCGCGAAGATCAGGAAGGGGGTCTCGATGATCAGGCCTCTCCCTGCGAAGCCGGCCGGCATGCGGGCGAGGACGGCAACGGCGGCCACGACCGCAAGATCGACCCCGAACGGCCACACCGACCGGCTCGGCACCGCGACGACGGCCAGCACGAAGGCCACCAGGGCGACCACCTTCACGTGCGCCGGCAGACGGTGCACGACGGTTTCGCCCCCGGCCAGCCCCGGACGCGCTGGGAGTCCGGCCACTCAGGACTCCGTCGGACGACGACTCAACGCACGCATCAGCCCCGCGGACAGGGCCAGGACGATGCCCGTCCCGACAACCCCGGCGAGGCCGCCCGACAGGCGGGCGTCCTCGACACCGGCGACCTGGTAGTCGGCCAACGGCGACAACGCCGCGGCGTGGTCGGTGGCGGCGTGAGCGAAGCCGAGCTGCTCGGCGGCGTACTCCAGTCCGTCCGGGAAACCCGAGGCGTAGAAGCTCAGCACCCCCGCGCACACCAGCGCGAGCCCCAGCCCCACGAACCACGGCACGCGGCCGCGCCGCGAGCGGACGCCAGCGGCCGTCATGCCGGGACCCCCTGCCGGACGCTGAGCGGTCGGGACGCGAGGAAGGGGCGTGCCCCGTACACGAGGTCCGGACGCACGGCCACGACCGACGAGACCACCAGGGCCGTGATCGCAGCCTCGCCGATCCCGATGAGCAGGTGGACGCCGACCATGACCACCGCGAGAGTCGTCGCCGGCACGGGCACCGCGCCACCGACGGCGAACAGCCCGGAGAAGGTCAGGGCGGCCGACGGCACGCTCACGAAGGCCGCCAGCGCCGCGGCGACCGGGACCGAACCCGGACGCCTGGGCAGCACCCGGCGGACCAGCACGAACACGCCCCAGGCCACCCAGACACAGACCAGGCCCATCAGCACGACGTTCGTTCCGAGTGCGGAGATCCCGCCATCGGCGAAGAGGAGCGCCTGCACCAGCAGCACCACGGTGAGACAGAGCGTCGCTGTCCAGGGCCCCACGAGGACTGCTGCCAGCGCACCCCCCACCAGGTGACCCGATGTGCCGGCCGCCACCGGGAAGTTGAGCATCTGGGCCGCGAACACGAACGTGGCGACCAGGCCGGCCAGGGGCGCGGTGCGTTCGTCGAGCTCGCGCCGGGCGCCGCGCAGCGCGACCGCGACGCCGGCGGCGGCGATCACAGCCGTCGCCGCGGACGTCGGGAGGGTCAGGAACCCGTCCGGAACATGCATGGCGCCTCCCGCGTTCTGCCCCGGTGCGGGGCGACAGCCCGACCTTACTGCAATCAGGTCGCAATAGCGTCCCGGACGAATCGCGTTCGGCCGCGGAGCGCATCTCCTGCGCCAAGAGGGCGAAACTCCGTGACCCTTTCCGCCGACATGGCGGTCTAGTGGCGTGTCGATGAAACATGCTTACGTTTGCGGTCGATTCTGTCGAGGATT
>CAZZGU010000301.1:0-2661 GCA_964653755.1 uncultured Nigerium sp.
CCTGCCTACGAGGCCCAGGACGTTCTCGTGGACGCCGACCTGTTCCGACGCCTCCGCGTCCGCGCCCAAGCGCGTGGCGCTGCCGGGATCGCCGACCTGGAACAAGCCCTCACCCTGGTGCGTGGGGTGCCGTTCGACGAACTCCGCGAGAACGGCGGGGCGTGGCTGTACGAAGGCGACCGGCTCGACCACATCCTGCAAGCCGCGATCGCCGAAGACGCCGAAGGCTGCGCCGCCCTCCAACTGGACCTCGCCGCCGTCCTGGCCGCCGAAGGCGACCACCAGGCGGCGCGGCAACACGTCCGCACCAGCGTGTGCGCCCGCAGCGACGACGAAGACCCCATCCCCGCAGACCTGACCGTCCGCTCGAGTGAGCTCATCGACGCCCACGGCTGGCTCACGCCGAAGCAGCGGCCAGCGGTCTGACTCCGATCAACGCCTTTTCGGATAGGTCTCGACCTGGCGATGGTTGGCACGATGGTGGGACACGACCGGCGGCATTGGCGTGATGGCTTTCGACCATCGTCCGACGGATTCACACGCCTTCGACGGTCCGTCCACAACAGGGCATGATTGGCAGAATGAGCGTCAAGCCTGTTGTTGCCGTGGCCGCGGCTCTTGTCCTGGCGGGATGCGTTAACACGCCGTCGCCGTCCATCACCCCATCGGCGACAGGCGCCTCGGCCACGCCCACGTCATCGAAGTCCAGTATCGCCGCGATGCGCTTCACTCAGCCTGAGCGCGACCTACTGGCAGCAACAGGCAGAAGCGCGTTCGACGCAGATGCCGACCAGTACGTGGGCACTGCCCACGGCCTATGCACCTCCATGCAAAGCCTCGGTGATGCAGGAATCGCCCGGATGTTGAACCAAGCGGAAGAACACCGCGCGCGCGAAATCGTGCTCATCTCAACCTTCCTGTGCCCCTCCGTCCTCGACGCGGTCAAGGCTGGCGCCCAGGGCCGGGGGAAGTTCGTCGATGGGACCTACTACGTGGGCACAGGGCCGGGCGAACTCCCGCCAGGCAAGTACCGGACCGAAGGTCCTGCGAAGGACTGCTACTGGGTGCGCAAAGACGCTTCCGGAGCAATCATCGCCAACGACCTCGTGCGGAACGCTCCTGGAGGCGTGCGAATATCGGTGGCTGCCACGGATTACGAAGTCACCATGGAGCGCTGCGGCGTTTGGATTCGCGACAGCGACTGATCGATCGACCGCACTTGGCGGTAAGAGAAGCAGCGTTTGGTTCACGAGGGCCTCGCGGGCCGCCCATAAAGGGAGTCGACCTCGCACCGACAGCGGATGTGCGCATTGCCAAGGGGGAATGATGCTTGTCAGGGGTCCCCGCGAGAGGCTAACGCGGAGGCTACGGTCTGGACCAGCAGCCGGGCTGACTCGGGAGTGAAGCCACCAAGCGTCATCTTGGGCTGACGCCGGAAATGGAGTTCTTGCAGCTGTCCGACGGTGATGGTGACCCCGGGTACGACGCAGACTGCGGAGGCGAAATGGACCGCCTCGTCTGTGTCGCCGAACGCGTTGAACCTGACATTGACGAGTGGACCCCTAACGCTGTCGGTGTACAGGTTGAGGATCCAGACGCGCTCACCGCCGGGCCGGCGGAACGCGGCGTTGAGGGAGGGCGTCTCAGCCCGGCCCCCTACAATCTCGAAGCCCTGCCCACCGGCGGCGTCCAGGACGGCCTCGACAACCGGAAGAGTGGCCGCGTGAAGCTCGCTGCACCACTCCGTGTACTGCTGAACCGTCCAGCGCGGGCGCATCCTCGCCTCCGCGTCGACCTTGGCGTCGACTAGTTCCGCGCCGAAACTCCGCGGGATCAAGATCTCCAAAGACGCCTCGTGGTGCCTGGTGAACTCCACCAGCATCACACCAGTCGTCGGCTTGGTGATCGCGTTCAGGTACTCCACGATCCGGCGCAGGTCATCGTTCAAGGCATCGACGGCAAGCACCAGGTTGAACCGAGCAGCGGCCAGACTGGCAGCCACCCGGGAGCGCAGTTCGTTGTCAGTGTCGTGGAGCCGGTCGAAAGGGCTGCGACCCGCATCCGCCTTGATCCAACGCTGCTCGAACTGCTCGACATCCATCTGCCACAACCTGGAGGCGTAGTCGAGAAGCTGACCGACGACCGTCCGCCGGACCTCGGCGTTCGCTCGCAGCTTGCACTCCACGACCGTGATGGCACCTTCGGCATCGAGGATGACAACATCGGCCGGCCCAACGCTGCTCTCGAACTCCCGGCAGGCAATTGCCTCACCGGCCGCCCCAGGAACCAGCACGGGGTGCTCGGTCAGGATCGACTGCAACGCCGCCTCATTGTCGTACCCATGCCCCACCGGCTCACGCCAACCGCCTTGCACATCGCGTATCAACAGCGTCATGCCAACCCGCCTGCCTCGTCGCAACCTCTCGGAATCCTATGCGGCCTCGCCGACAGGATCAGCAGCCAACTACTCCTGAGCGCGAATCGTGGGCGGTCTCACCGGGAAGACAGCGCCCCCGCACCACGCGGCAGACATCCGGTCGGGTTCGAACGTGAATGGATGACCCCGGTCCGTTGGCGGAGGGGCGCCCACGACATGCCACACGGGTTGGATCAGTTCGATCGGTCTCGGCCGATCACATGTCCCGGTATCGCCGGGCCTCG
>CAZZGU010000302.1:0-2647 GCA_964653755.1 uncultured Nigerium sp.
TTCATCCCAGGGGTGGTAATGAGACCATCAGGTCCGAGCGGGCGGGGTCCAGGTGCGTCGCGGCCCAGTCGCGGACACTGGCCTCCTGCGAGAAGAGGATGACTTGGCGTTCCTTGGAGATTTCGTGCAACAGCGTGAGCAGCGCCTCGGTGCGCTTGGCGTCGCATTGCACCGTCACGTCGTCGAGGATCAGTGGCATGGTCTCGTCGGTTCCGAGGTGCTCCACGAGCGCGAGACGCAGCAACAGGAATGTCTGCTCGGCGGTGCCCTGTGACAGGAGGGCGGCGTCTCGCCAGGCGCCGGCCCTTTCCTGCAATTCCACGGCGAGTGTCTCTGGTGTGACGCGAGCGTCCTGGTAACGCCCGCCCGTCACCAAGGGAAGCCGTCGACGGATCGCGGACTCAAGCACGGGCGTGATGGTGCGGTGCGCCTGTTGTTGCGCAGCCTCCAGGTGATCAATGGCCAACTCGAGGGTGGCCTTCAGTTCGACGAGGGAGTCCTTTTCCGTCCTGCGTGCGGCGGCCAGTTCGACGGCCGCAGCCAGGTCGCCCTCCTGCTCGCGCAGTCGCACCAGTTGCCCCTCGGCGGTTGCCCGTCGGGTGACGCAGGTTTCGACCGTCGAGGACGCGGATGCCACGAGCTCGTCAGGGTTGGGGGGCAGGGATTGCGGCCGGGCACCGAGTCCTGCTCTGAGTGTCGCGAGGTGCGCCTCGAGTTGATCGAGTGTGGCGCCAGCCAGCAGTTGCGCGCGGAGCGAGCCGATTCGGTCCCGTTCTTGGCGGACGGTCGCGGCGTGGTCCTGGGCCGCCAGCCAGTCGCCTATCAGGTGCGCAGCGGCCTGGGCATCGTCGCCCGGATCCTCGCCCACGAGCCGTGCGGTCGCGACAACCTCGTCCGCCCGTGAGGTCCACCGCTCGACCGCCGTTCGGTGGGCAGCGTCAGCCGCGCTGCGTGCTTCCAGTGCCCCCGTCAGGTCGGCGCGACGGCTGGCCTCGGAGGCGATCTCCGCCCGTCGGGCACACGCGGCCTCGTAGCGGCGGTAGGCAACGTCCGCCGCCACGGCTTCCTCGCCCTCCGCGACTGGCGGTTGTTCGCCCTTCTCGCTCAACGCATCGAGCAGTCGTTTCGCCGCTCCCCGGACCTCTCCCTGGAGCCGGGTCAGATCTGCGCGTTGCTCTTCCCCGAGCTTCCGGGCTCCGGCGCGCAGGTCGATGGCTTGTGCCATCCGGTCGAGGTCCTCGGGGTTGGTTGGCAGTCCCCGACGCGAGAGCTCTTCCGTGAGCTGATCGCGCGCCGTGTCGAAGAGCGAGGCTCTGTGCTGCCAGTCGGCCCTGCGCTCGGCGATCGCCGCCACTTGGTCAGACAATGCCGGTTCGGTCGGCCTGTCACCGGGGTGACGCAGATCGGGGGGATCCGGCGGCTGAGGGGCCGGGGGAGGGGCGTCCACTTGGGGCACGCTGGGTGAACGGTCGTCACGTGTTCGCCGAGGCCCGTTGCGCATGAGAAGGCCGGCGACGACGGCAGCCACGCCAAGAGCGGCGACGAGCGCACCGATGAGGGGGTCAAGGAGCGTGGCTGCCAAGCCAGCCACGACAAGGGGAGCTCCGATCAGCAGTAGCCACTGGGGCGTTCCGAACCGCGCAGATCCCGAACTGAGCCCGCGGCGTCCGACAGGCTCGCTGCGACTCGCGAGCGTGGCACGGTAGGCGTCCCACCTACGTGCGTACTCGGCTTGCTCAGCGGCGTAGCGTTCGCGCGCTGCGGCGTACCGGCTGGCTGCTTGTTCGTGTAATGCGGTTCCCTCCTGCCACGCCGATAAGTCGCGTGCGAAGCGTTCGAGGGCTTGCGCGTGCTGGTTCCGCAAGAGTGCCTCGGTCTCGTTCTCCCGGGGATCCCACGTGGGACGCCTCAGGCGCAACTGGTTCGCGTGGCGCCGCAGGTCGTCGCTATCCGCGTCGGGGAGCGCCTCGTCTGTGGCGTTCTCGTGGTGCAACTCCGCCCGCGAGGTGACCGCGGAGGTCGCGTGGTTGAGCTCCTCCCACATCGTGCGTAGCCGCGGATCGGGCGATGTGTCGCCTTCTGGCACCTGGGGAAGCGCGGCCAGTTGCGATTGGAGCGCGTCGACGGATGGCCCGGTCGGTGCTTCCGGTGGTTCGTCCCGCGTGAGGAAGGCGATTCGTGCATCCCTCACTTCTCGTACTAGCTCGGGCGGGGCCGGTTCGCCGACACCTGACGTGGCAGCCAACTCGGCGTCGTAACGCCGGATCTTGCCGATCCGGGTTTCCCAGGCGTTCACTTCGGCCCACTGCTGCCATGACTGTGCCTGGGCGAGTGCGTGGCGCGCCTGAGCCTCATCGCGGCCCAGTTCGGCGACTCGGATGGTGGTTCGTCGAAGTTCATCCCTCGCGGTACGGAGCTGGTACAGCGTGTCCTCGGCGTCTTGCAGTTTTTCGGTAGCCCGACGTAGCGGACGCCTGCCGATCGAGAGGCTGCCGACGCGGGTGGCGAGGCCGGCTTTGAGCGTGTCGAGCACCTCTTGGGCCGTCACATCGACGGTCTGGCTGGAGGCGGCCCGTTGGAGGTACTGCTGAAGTTCGTCGGCCTTCTCCAGCACGCGCAGAATCTCGGCTTGTGGCACGAACGTGGT
>CAZZGU010000303.1:0-2639 GCA_964653755.1 uncultured Nigerium sp.
ACCGCGGCTGAACTCGCCCGTCGCGCCGCACCCCTGGGCAAGGGGAAGGCGGCGTCCCTGGGCGCCTACGCGGCGTGGTGTGCTTTCGCGACGGTCCTGTCGGGGACCGTCGCGCGCCTCAACCGGGACCCTCGAACGCCTCAGCGACCCACAAGGCCCGTCTCGTAGGCGAACAGCACCAGCCCGACCCGGTCGCGGCAGTGCAACTTGGCGAGGAGGCGTCCGATGTGGGTCTTGACCGTCCCCTCCGCCATGAAGAGATGCTTGGCGATCTCCGCGTTGGTGGCGCCCGCGGCGATCTCGAGGAGCACCTCGCGTTCCCGGTCGGTCAGCAGGTCGAGCCGCCGGTCGCGGGCCCCCGGCTGGACCGGCAGAGTGGGCACCACGTGGTCGAGCAGGCGGCGGGTCGTCGAGGGGGCCATGACGGCGTCCCCGGCGGCCACGTTCCGGATCGCGTTGAGCAACTCGGCGGGGCGGGCGTCCTTGAGCAGGAACCCGCTCGCGCCGGCCTTGAGCGCGGCGAAGGCGTACTCGTCGAGGTCGAAGGTCGTCAGCACCAGCACCCGCACCCCGAGCCCCAGCCGGTTGATGCGTCGGGTCGCCTCGACGCCGTCCATGACGGGCATGCGGATGTCCATGAGGACGACGTCGCACGGCGTCTCCGAGAGGGCACGGACGGCCTCCGCGCCGTCCGCAGCCTCCCCGACCACGACGATGTCGTCGGAGGACTCGATGAGCATGCGGAACCCGCTGCGGACCAACGCCTGGTCGTCGGCGAGGAACACGCGGATGGGCTGGGACATGGTTACCCTCCTGACTCCCTCGTCGGGAGGATCGCGGTGACCCGGAAGCCCGGGCCGTCGGGTCGGGGGCCGACGCGGAGCATCCCGCCCATGGACGAGACACGTTCCTGCATGCCGCGCAAGCCGTTGCCGCGGCCGTCCGTGGCGTCCGGGGAGCCGGCGCCATCGTCGGTGACGTCGATGACGACCCGGTGGGGCTCGTGGCTGACGGTGACCCACGCGCGGGCGTCCGGGCCGGCGTGCTTGAGGAAGTTGGTGAGGGCTTCCTGCACGACGCGGTAGGCCGTCAGTTCCAGAGCAGGGCTGGCCGGGCCGGGCTCCCCGCGCACCTCGAACTCGGCGTGCTCGCTCGTGCGGGCGACGAGTTCGCCGATGTCGCGGAGGGTGGGCGCCGGCGAGTACTGGGGCTCGTCGGCGTCCGGCCCCCCGCGCAGGACGCCGACGATGCGTCGCATCTCGTGCAGGGCCTCGCGGCCGGTCTCGGCGATCGTGTCGAGCGCCTCCTGGGCCACCTCCGGCTTCCGGGACGCCGCCGCCCGGCCGCCCTCGGCCTGGACGATGATGACGGACAGGGAGTGGGCGACGATGTCGTGCAGTTCGCGCGCGATCATGGCGCGCACGGACGCCTCGCCGAGCTTGTTCTGCTGTTCGCGTTCGGCGAGCAGGAGCCGGTAGCGCTCCACGGCCGCCTGCACCTGCTGGGCCCTCGCGTCGTACAGCTCACGCATGCGGCGTCCGATCGCGTACGGCGTGAGGACCGCCCCCAGACAGGCGCCCCAGAAGAGGATGTAGGCGGTCACGTTCCAGTAGGCGGTCCGGGAGAACCAGCGCCAGGGGCCGAGCACCGACGCCACGGCGCCGACGTACACCACCAATCGCGCAAGGTGCCCGGGCACCCAGCGGGCCACGCTGTAGGCCACGATGGGGATCGCGAAGAGCGACGGAGTGGGCCCCTGGAGGAACGCCATTTGCGCCATCCCCGCGGCCGTGCAGAGCGCGAACGCCAGGAGCGGGGAGTGGCGACGCAGCACCAGCGGCACCGTCATGGCCAGCGACAACGCAAGATGGAGGTACACCGCGAGGTTGCCCGTCCACACGTAGAGCAGCGCGGGCAGGACGCTGGCCATCGACACGGCGCCGGCGAGGGCGGCGTCCTGCGCCCAGTCGCGCTGCGTCGCGCCGGGTGGGAAGAGGACGTCCTGCGAGATCATCACCCCCAGCCTACGTCGGCGCCCACCTACACTGGCCCGCGTGAAGAAGCTGTACGTCCTGTTGGTGCTGGCCGCCGGAGCCGTCCTCGCCGCGCGATCCCGGGCGGACCGCGTCCGGCGCGAGGCCGAGGTCTGGGCCGCTGAGACCGACGCCCTGTGAACTCCTGGACGCCCGCCCGGCGGGCCCTCGCGATCGTCACCGTCGTGGGCGGTCTGGCCGTGGTCGGCAGCTACGCCTACGGGTTTGTGAGCATCCCCGGAGGGATCAACGGCTTGTGGGGGCAGACCCCCGACGGCATCAAGGGCGTGTATGGCGCGGGCATGGCGCTGGGGGCGGCCGGGTTCTTCGCCTACACCTGGCACCTGCTCTTCGGGGTCGACGCGGCGCGGGCGCGCGTGGGTGACCGGTTCGGCTACGGGCTCTTCGTCGTCCTGTACGCGCTGGTCCTGGTCCCTTCGGCGCTGTGGCTTCCGCTGACGGCGGCCATGGTGGAACAGCCCGACGAGCGCCTGTGGTGGGCGATCCGCGCGGTGCTGTTCACGGTGGGGCTGTCGGGTGCTGCGCTCGTCGCCGCGCTGGTCGCGCTCCGACCGGGCGATCCGTCACCCGGCCGCCGGTGGGCCA
>CAZZGU010000304.1:0-2634 GCA_964653755.1 uncultured Nigerium sp.
ACCTGCGACCCCTTGACCCCCAGTCAAGTGCGCTACCAAGCTGCGCTACAGCCCGCCATCGGGCCGAAGCCCAACGACGGCTTACCTTACACGTTTCGGGGCTCGCTGTCGTATCGCCCGGATCGCGGCCGTCACGCGGCAGAATGGGCCCATGAGCACCGACTTCGACGCCGCCGCCCGCTCCTGGGACACACCCGAGAAGGTCGGACGCTCCCGCCTGATCGCCGGAGCTATCGCGGCCGCGGTACCGCTGGCGCCGGACATGTACGCGCTCGAGTACGGCTGCGGCACCGGCCTGGTCACCTGGGAACTCGCCGACCGCGTGGCCCACGTCACGCTGGCCGACACCTCGTCCGGGATGCTCGACGTCGTCCGGGAGCGCCTTGCGGCGCTGCCCGATGACCGCTTCGATGTCGTCGAACTCGACCTGTCGACGCAACCGGCCCCGGAGACGTTCGACCTCATCTACACCGCTCTGGTGCTGCACCACATTGCCGACACTCCCGCGGTCCTCGCCGGGTTCTTCGGAGCTCTGCGCCCCGGCGGCTACCTCGCGATCGCCGACCTCGATCACGACCACGACAACCGCTTCCACGGACACGGCTTCGACGGGCACACCGGTTTCCACCGGCACATCCTGGGTGAGCAGATCGTTGCCGCCGGGTTCGAGGAGCCCACGTTCACCACGGCCGCCCGGATCACGAAGGGGGAGAAGGGCTCCGAGCGGGAGTTCGACATCTTCCTGGCCACGACCCGGCGCCGCTGAGGTTCTCGGCCTGCGTGAGTCCCGACCGCGCGGGCCCTCGGCGTCCGAAACGCAGGCCCTCGGCGCACGTAAGGCGGGCCCTCGGCGGACGTAAGGCAGGCCCTCGGCGGACGTAAGGCGGGCCCTCGGCGGACGTAAGGCAGGCCCTCGGCGCACGGAAGGCAGGCCCTCGGCGTCAGGTGTTGAGCCCGCGGGCTGCGACGGTCCAGCGCTCGACGACCTCGTCGCCGTCGAACAGCACCAGCTCGTCGACCAGATTCACCGCATTGCAGGCGTGATTCGGCACCACGCGCACCACCGACCCCAGCGGCGGCAGCGGCTCGCCACGCAGGTCAGCGACCGCGTGGTGCTCCGACAGCAGGACGATGCGCGCCGCGGGATGATCCAGCAGGCGTCCGAACCCGGACGCCCACGGAGCCCGATCGGCGCCGAGGGCCTTGGAGCCGGAGTCCAGCACCACCCGCCCGCCCGCGTGGCTCACCACGGTCGCGTGGCAGGTGAGCGCGATGTGCTCGGGGCCGACGGTCCCCAGCTCCCACTGCTGGGCATCGTTGAAGACGTACACCCCCGGACGGCTCTCGGTCACGCACTCCCCCGTCGCCGCCAGGCTCGGCGTCGACCCGCCGCTCACCACCACGGGCTCCACCCCGGCGGCGCGCAGCGCCTCCGCCGCCGTCGCCAGCGCGGACGCCTCGTCCGCCCCGGCCCGCAGGCGTGCGTCCGGCGCGTAGCTGTGACCGGGGAACGTGAACACCCCGACCACGTCGAGCCCGGCCTCCACCGCGCGCGCCGCCAGCACCCCCGCCTCGCCCGGCGCGACGCCCGACCGGTGGTGTCCGCTGTCGATCTCGACCAGCCCCGTGATCCCGAGCCCCGTCAGGCGCGCGGCACCCTCGACGGAGTCGAAGCCGATGCGCAGCGACGTCCCGGCCTGCGCGAGCCGCCCGAGCCGACGACGCCGCTGCTGGTCGACCCACACCGGGTAGGCCAGGAACAGGTCGTCGAACCCGGCCTGGGCGAAAACCTCCGCCTCGCCGATCGTCGCCACGGTCAGTCCGCGCGCGCCGGCCTCCACCTGGAGGTGGGCCACCTCGGGGCTCTTGTGGGTCTTGATGTGGGGGCGCAGGACGAGCCCGCGGTCGTCCGCCCACTCCGCGGCACGCTCGACGTTGGCCTGCAGGCGGGCGAGGTCGACGGCGAGGAACGGCGTGGACGGCATGCGGTCAACCATGAAGAGCAACGCTACCCGTCGTGCGCCTGCACGGCATCGCTCAACCGGAAGCGGTAGAACACCGGAAATGCGGCCGCCGCGGCCAAGGTCAACACGATCACGAGGACCCCGCCCCACCCGGCCGTCGCCGCCGTCCCCAGCGGCTCCGCGACCGCGCCGTGGACGACGTCGGCGATGCGCGGCCCCCCGGCCACGACGACGATGAAGACGCCCTGCAGCCGGCCCCGGACGTTGTCGTCGGCTGCTCCCAGCAGCATGCTCTGCCGGAAGGCCGCGGACGCCATGTCCGCGGCCCCGCCCACGACGAGGAAGGCGACGGCGGCGGTCAGCATGGCCTGCTGCCAGCGGTCCGCGAGCCCGACCGACGCCCCCACCAGGGCCATCGAGGCACCCCACACCACGATGCACCAGATGACGGCCCGGCCCTGCCGATCGACCCGGGACACCCAGCCGCCGAACACCCCGCCGAGCACGGCGCCCGCCGGCATCGCCGCGTACAGCAGCGCGAACGCCAGCCCTCCCTCAGGGGCCCCCCCGAAACTCTCGTGCGCCATCTGCGGGTACAAGGCCCGCGGCATGCCGAAGACCATCGCGATCAGGTCGACCAGGAACGACATGAGAAGCACCGGGTGCCCAC
>CAZZGU010000305.1:0-2624 GCA_964653755.1 uncultured Nigerium sp.
GAAGGACTGGAGGAGGTGGACCGTCGTCATGAGCAGGTCGTCGAAGTCGAGCGCGTTGGCCGCCACGAGCCGGCGTTGGTACTCGGCGTACACCTCCGCGTGGACCTGTTCGGCTCCTTCGGCGGCGCGTGCCGCCGTCTCGTGGTCCTGAAGCTCGTTCTTGCGGTTGGACACCCAGTTCTGCAGCGCGCGCACGGGGTAGCGCTTCGGGTCGAGCCCGAGGTCGCGGGTCACGAGACCGAAAAGCCGCCGGGAGTCGGTGTCGTCGTAGATCGAGAAGCTCTTCGCGAGACCGAAACGGTTGATGTCGGAACGCAGGATCCGGACGCAGGCGGAGTGGAACGTCGACACCCACATGAGCCGGGCCCGATTGCCGACGAGGTCAGTGACCCGGTGCCGCATCTCGGCGGCAGCCTTGTTCGTGAACGTGATTGCCAGAACCGACCCTGGATGCACTCCCCGTTCCTCGATGAGGTGGGCAATACGTCGGGTGAGCACCCGCGTCTTGCCGGAGCCTGCGCCGGCGACCACCAGGACCGGGCTGCCCTCGTGGACGACCGCAGCCCGCTGGGGCGGGTTGAGGCCCTCGAGCAGGTCTCGCGTCGGCGGACGGCGCTGCGCAGCAGCAACCCGCGGCGCGGGCGTCCGCTCCCCGTCCGGCGGGGCCTGGAAGGTGAAAAGGTCGAACAGGTTGGGCTCGCTCATGGCAGCACCAGCGTAGGCGCTGGGCGCGACGCCCTGTGGCGGCCTCCGGACCGTGGATTACAGTGTGGCGTGTGACAAGGCCCACACTGCGCCAGCTGACCCGTTGGGGAGCCGTCGCGCTCGCTGCCAGCCAAGCGGTGACGATCGCAGGTCTGACCGTCGTGGATCAGTACCGCAAGCGGGCCCGGACCTTCACGCACTTCCCGACCGCGCCGGTCCGCGAACTGCCGGTCGGAGACGACATCGTCTCGGTGTACACCAAGGGGCGGGACCTGTTCGAGGACATGCTGGGTTCCATCGAGGGGGCCCGCGAGCGGATCCTGTTGGAGACGTACATCTGGAAGGCGGACCGCGTCGGCCTGCGCTTCAAGAATGCGCTCATCGCTGCCGCCGAGCGTGGGGTGCAGGTGTACGTCGTCTATGACGTCTTCGGCAACCTCGTGGTCCCGCCGCGCTTCTTCGATTTTCCCGCGTCGGTCACAGTCCTGAGACACATGCCGTGGTCCGGCATGCGGGGGCCCATCGTCGTCCGGAGCCCCGGCCTCAACCACAGGAAGATCCTGGTCGTGGACGGACAGGACGCATATGTCGGCGGCTACAATCTCGGCTCGCTGTACGCCACCCACTGGCGCGACACGCACGCGCGAGTCCGCGGACAGGCCGCAGCCGACCTCGAGAACGCCTTCGTCGACTACTGGAACCAGACGCGCCGCCGGTCCCTGCCGACGCTCCCCGGCCCGGGACACCGGTCCTGGGACCACCGCATCCGGGTCACGCGCAACGTCCCGAGCGTAGGCGTCTACCCGATCCGCTACATGTATCTGGAGGCCATCGACCGGGCCCGCGAGCGGATCAGGTTGACGCACGCCTACTTCATCCCGGACGACGACATGACCCTGGCGTTGCTGGACGCCGTGGAGCGCGGCGTGGACGTCCGGATCATTGTCCCAGCCGAGTCCAACCACATCACCGCAGACTGGCTGGCGCGCGGGTTCTACCGGCACATGCTGAGTAACGGCGTCCGCCTCTTCCTCTATCAGGGGACCATGGTGCACGCCAAGACCGCGACCATCGATGGCCAGTGGTCGACGATCGGAACGGCCAACCTCGACCGGCTCAGCCTCATGGGCAACTACGAGGTCAACATCGAGATCCTGGACGCCGACGTGGCGGCTGAGATGGAGGCGATCTTCGAGATAGACGCAGGCAACTGCCTGGAACTCACGCTCGAGGAGTGGCAACGTCGCCCGCTGGCGGCGAAGGTGTCCGAGACCATTCTCACGCCCCTGAGGCCGCTTCTGTGAAGTGATGACTGAAAAGTTGATAGTACCTTCCTGAAAAATGGTCCCTCCAACTAACGTCGTGCCCGCAACGTCGGGTACGGTCGTGCGTATGGGTATTTTCGGATGGATCATTCTCGGCCTTCTTGCCGGCGCCATTGCCAAGGCCATCAAGCCGGGCACTGAGGGTGGCGGCTGGCTCGCCACCATGGCGCTGGGCATCGTGGGCGCACTGCTGGGTGGCTTCCTCGGGAGCCAGCTCTTCAACGTCAACATCAGCACCTTCTGGAGCCCCATGACCTGGATCCTGGCCATCCTCGGCTCGCTGCTGGTCCTCGTCATCTGGGGCTTCCTGTCCAAGCGTCGCGCCTGAGCGCGCGCTCGGCGACACGCCGCTCGACGATCACGAGGGGTCCGGGTTCGTCCCGGGCCCCTCGTGTTGTCCTCACACAAGCCGACGGTCGGTCGCCCACCGTGTCAACTGGTGCCGGTTCGAGAGCTGCAGCTTGCGCAGCACGCTCGACACGTGGGTCTCCACCGTCTTGACGGAGATGAAGAGCTCGGCGGCAACTTCTTTGTAGGCATAACCCCGCGCGATCATGCGCATCACTTCTTGCTCACGCACCGAGAGCCGGTCAA
>CAZZGU010000306.1:0-2622 GCA_964653755.1 uncultured Nigerium sp.
CGCGGGTCCTGCGCGGGGGTAGCCGCCGTGGCCGGCTTCGGATCTGTCTCAGGTGCTGGCACTGGGGGCTGTGGGGCGGCGGCCGGTGTCGGCGTAGGTGCCGGTGTCGGCGTAGGTGCCGGAGGAGTCGACGCGACGGTGGCTGCCGGCTCGCGTTCGGGTTTCGACTCGGCGACCTCCAGCAACCGCTCGCGCGCGGGGCGTCCGAAGCGGGCCAGGTCCGCGGGCGACTTGAGCGCCACCTCGCCATAGCCCTCGAGCTGGCGCAGCCCGATGCCTCCGGCGATTGTGCGCAGGGCGTCCGGCGACCAGCCGGTGAGCACCGCGGTTGAGCCGGCTTCCAGCGCCCACTCGACTGGCTTGGGCACTCCGGCCAGGCTGTGCCACCCGGAGACCTGGGTGGCACGGGTCCAGGGGCGGCAGGCGAGAGCGCCCGCGCCGGGAACCTTTTGAAGGTACCCGGCCAGATCGAGGCTCGGGAAACCGCGCTCGTCCACCAGGATGGCCGGCGAGCGGAGCTGGAGCACGATGTGGTTGGTCGTCGGGAGGGGGTCCGGCTGCCACGCCTCGACGGTCCAGTCGACTCGCCCGAGGGTGGACCGTTGCCCGCCGACGTTGAACTGCAGCTGTTGTTCGAGCCAGGCGACCGCTTCGGGAGGGACGGTCACGGCGTCCCGCAGGACGACGGTGCCGCGGAAGCGGAGTTGCTTCCGGAGCGCGGTCCGGGTGAACAGCTTCTCGTCTTCGGCGACCCCATCCACCAGGGCTGTGCGGGTGGCAGCGACCTCGTGTTCGTCGGGCACGTGCCACCCGTCCTTCGCCATCCCGAAGACCGCGCCGCAGGCGGGGCAGCGGTCGAGGGGGCGTCCGGCCCCTGTGCCGTCGACGGACAGCCACCCGCGGGGTTTCGCGAACGGCGCCGAGCATGCGGGGCAGGCGACGAGTGGCCCGACTGCGAGGTCGTGGTAACCCTCCAGCGTCTGCCCGCCGCGACCGGTGTACTTGAGGTAGGCCATGGACGGCGTCCGCAGGAAGGCGCCTGATGTGGGAACGGCATCCCGCACGACGAGCGCCCGCCCGAACAGCCGGTCGAAGGCGTCCTGACGGACGCGCTGGCTCGCCTTCGGTTCGAAGGCGTGGGTGGGGCTGAGCCACCAGGTGTGACCGAGGGCACCCCTGATCGCGGTGCCCGGCAGGACGCGATGGATCGACTTGCCTTCCTGCACCTCGCCGGTCCGGCCGGCGGAGATCCGCGACCGGGGTGTCACGGTGTATGCGAGAACCGTCATGCCTGCCCCCTCATCGCGATGAGTCGTCGGGTGTCCTGGCTGGTCCAGGGGCCTTCGGAGATCGTGACCCAGCCCTCGCCGCGCCGCCGCTGCCCGCCGAGCGACGTGATGGCCCGGGCGCTCGCCCGCAGCACGAGTTCGTGGTCGGGGAACCTGTCCGCCCGCACGACGCGCCGAACCACGTCGAAGACCGCCGTGGTGGCCCAGACGTGCTGGCCGAACATGAGGAACCCACGTTCGGAGGTCCCGCTGCGGTCGTTGACCTTGATCTGGGTGATGTTCCGGACGGTCAGCGAATCGAACTCGGCGTCCGACCACCACCACGGGGACGGCGCCCCGACGTGGCCGAACACGTCGTCGACGAGGGCGCTCGGGAGGCCGAGGTCTTCGGACGCGGCCGCCCTCATCCGGCCCTTGAGGCTGGACGCCGGCAGCGGGTTGTCCACGTCGACGAGCCGGTCGAGCCCCTTCTCGGAGGTGCCGGTCGAGACGTGGAAGGGGGTGTGGAAGGTGATCGTGAACTTCATCGCTTCGACTCCTCAAGGGACGCCGTGGGCCACCAGCGCGCCCGTGAGATCAGGGGGAGGATGGCGTAGGGGTCCGACTCGGCGAGGGACCGCAGCGCGCCCGGCCGTCCCGTCGCATCGCACCACAGGGTTGCGTTGATGATCGCCTCCTGATCGTTCCGGGCCTCCCGGATCTCCTGGGCCAGACGAGCCCGCCCCGCCGGCGGGATCTCGAAGAGCTCGTAGGCGGCCGCCCAGGACGCCGGAGTGGCGCCCTCGAGTTGTTCGCGCACCTCGCGCACGCTCAGCACCTGGAGCCAGGAGCGTTCCTGACGGGCGCCGGCGAGCCCTTCGGCGCTCAGGTCGACCCAGGCGATCGCGCCGAACTCACCGTTCGCGAACTTCTTCGCAGCGCTCAACGCCGTGGTGGCGATCTGATTGATCGTGGCGATGGGGAAGCTGGCGCGGGCGAACACCATGCCGATGCCCAGGGACACCTGCTCGATTAGGTCCCGCAGCCGAGCGCGCAGGGCATCGTCGCGACCGGGCGGCAGGTCGGCGTCCAGATGCTGCAACCACGTGTCCTGGAGTGACTCGAAATGCCGGCCCAGCGTGGCGGCGAATCGCCACGCCCGTGCTGCGGGGACGCTGACCAGGACGTCGTCGCCGCCGACGTAGTGCGGCAGGGCGCCTTTCACGCCGGCGTCCGGATCGGTGACGCGCGGGTCGACGGCGGCCGCCTCCACGGACCGCCGGGTGATCTGGTTCAGTTCGCCGACCGCGCGCCCGCTGAGGGTGGGCAGCGAGCCGGCGTGCTCCGCGATCTC
>CAZZGU010000307.1:0-2605 GCA_964653755.1 uncultured Nigerium sp.
ATGCGGTGGTCGATGGCGACGAACTTTGCGTGGCTGCGAACCTCTCTGCCGCCGAACGCCCTGGATCTCAGCACTGTCCCAGGCTTCAGGTGCGCGGCCACCTCCTCGGCGCTGGGTGGCGTCCCAATCTGGTTCGGCAGGGACGCCGTCGCGTCGATGTAAACGCGCAGTCCGATCTCGGGTCGTTTGGCCGCCTCGGCAAGTGCCTGCCACATTCCGGAGGATTTTTGGAAGTTGTACGTCGCGCAGGTGACCGAGACGCGCGCGCTGCGTACCAGCTCGGTGATCGAATTCGTGAGGGCCCCGAAGCCGCCGAGGTGCCCCGGCATGGTCCACATGGGTTTCACCTTCACGACGTCGCTTCGTGCCCCCTCAAGAACGCGCAGCACGACCGAAAGGGTCACCTTGTCCACAGAGAGACCCGCCGCATCTAGTGCGACGCGGATGTTGGCGCGGCGACCCTGCCCGACGAGCTTGAGCGCCTGGCTGAGCGTCTCTCCGCCCTCGAGGGCCGAGGCAATCGCCCGCGCCTCGGACCCGGTCAGGAGTGCCCCGAGCTCGCGGAGAGCAGCTGGTCGATCAGACGCTAAAGAATCCAAGGTGGCTCCCGGGCAGGTCGAGGAGGAATCGGCGGTCGAGGAACCGGTTGGCCTTCTCACACGAGGTCTCCGACGCCATGGCGCAAGCGTGGCACGCGGCGCCGTGCAGGAACTCCTCCGGGTCCTTCGGCGTGCGCGTGGCGCACACGGGGTCCGAGGAACACCGCTGCGCGCGCACCAGCGCACTGCGCACGACGGCGGCGAGCCGGTCAGGTTCACTGAGCCGCACCAGTCCGCCGAGCGTGCCGTCGCTGTCCGACGCCGTGGTGATGATCATCAGCCCCGCCGCGGGTTCCCGGCCCTCGAACGCCGGCCACGAGTAGATCCGTTCGCTGAGGGATGCGGCGGAGTAGCCCGAGAGCATCGCCATCTCGCGGATCAGGATGTGCGCGAAGGTGTGCATCAGCCAGTACCGCGGGGGCGCGAACCGGGAGCTGGGGTCCACATTGGAGGCGGTCTCGGAGAACCGCCGCTCGAAGTTACGCTTGTGGGCCTCCTGGTGGGCCTCCCACAGCGGGTCCGCGAGTACCTTCGCCTCCCACTGGGCGACGGCGGCCTCGTCGAGCTGGAGGAACACCCCCTCGCCGCGGTCTTGGGTGGCCACCGTCCAGCGGGGCCGCTTGTCGCGCGTGAGCGGGGCGAGGCGGGCGCTGCTGTCGTCGTCGTTGAGCCGGTCGAGCGCGTCCACCCGGGTGAACCCCACCAACGCGTTGACCTTGCGCAGCTTGTCGACGGCGAGCACCCGCGTGATCTGCGACGGCAGGTCAGTTGACCGAGCGCGGGGGGAGAGCATCAGCCCACTCGGGTCGTCGTGGTGCTGCCCGATTGGATCGCGCTGGAGGTATTGCCACTCGGGCACCAGCAGGTCCACCGGGTCCCAGTGGTGGAGCTGTTCCAAGCGCTCCGCCTCGGTCTGTGGCGGCTTCATCGCAGAAGCGAGGACCGCCAACAGCTCGTCGTCCGTGAGATGGGCCGCCTCCGCGACCTTTCCCTCCAGGAGGTCTCGGGCGAAATCCGGGTTGGTGGCGTACTTCGCCAGCTTGTCGCCCAGTGCCACCCGGACCCGGTCGGCGAGGTTGGCTGCCGCCTCCGCCGGCGACTGGGGCATGACGATGATGGCCTGGCTGACGCCGAACCACAGGTTGGAGGCACCGATCAGCATGAGACGGGTCTCGAGCCCGCAACCCCCAGACTCGAACGCGCCGAGATGGGGGTGGCGCCCCCGGCAGGCGGGCAGCTTCTTTCGGCCCGCCTCGCCTTGGGCCTCACTCATCCCGCGACGCATCCCGCAGGACGAACACACGATCGTCGCGGAGGAGCCCTTTCCGCCGGTGCGATCAACCATTTTCAGCACCGGCAGTTCGGCCATCTGGCACTTCTGCCCGTGGTGGACCCACAGGTCGTAGGGGAACTCGTCCACGTGACCGGCCGTGCACACCAGTAGGTAGCGCGCGGCGACGGCGGGACTCCGCTTCTTCTTGCCGCGCCCCCCGCGACCGGGACAGTTCACGTGCTCGAACCGTGCGAGATCAGGCCGGTAGGGGTGAGTGTTCTGGAAGTCGAACTTCGAGAGCGGCCCGAGGAGGTCACATCCGCTGCAGCGCAGCCATTGGGGGAAGACACGCGCAGGGACGCCGAGGTCGTCACCCTCCCTCGAGAGCGCCAAGGTCTTCGGCTGCGACGGGAAGGGCCGCAGTTCGTTGACCTGGGTGCCGAGCCTCATCCGCACCACGTCCAGAAGGCGTGGCGCATGGATGGTCGGGATGCCGTCTCGGCGGGACCAGATCCGTTCCCAGTCATCAAGCCCGGCGGGCATGATCGTGAACTGGGGGAGGTCCATGATGGCGCCCGGCCCGTACGTGTAGAGCAGCGCGGAGGGGCGCGAGGACCCGACCTTCGCGTAGTTCTTCTTGACGCCCTTCTTCGCCAGCGCCTCGCCGTCGCCGAGCGGGTCGAGCGGGTATCCGCCGTCCTGCAACATGGAGACAGGCGTGCTCATGAATTCT
>CAZZGU010000308.1:0-2603 GCA_964653755.1 uncultured Nigerium sp.
GCAACCTGATCGGCCTGCTCGACCCGGCGTTGCACGACCTCGACCTCGACCAGACCAAGGGACGTGAACTGCTGGCCCGGCATCTGGTGCAGCGGCGCCGCGCCGACATCCGCCAGTTCCTCGACGAGGAGACCCCGTTCCCGTCCGACCGGCAGTCCAAGGAGGTCGCCTACAAGCTGTCGCCCGCCTACCGCGACCTGTTCGACGACGTGATCGCCTACGCCCGCGAGACCGTGACCACGGCGCACGGCGCCCGCGAGCAGCGCGTCAACTGGTGGTCGGTGCTCGCCCTGCTGCGTGCGCTGGCGTCCTCGCCGCGGGCCGCCGCTCAAACGCTGGCCACGCGTTCCGCAGCCTTGGGGGGCGAGGACGCAGCCGAGGCCGACGCTCTCGGCCGTTCAGCCGTCCTCGACCTGGCCGACGACGAGACCCTCGAGTCGGTCGACGTGGCGCCGGGCGCTGACACCTCCGCGGCGTCCGGCACCCCGCAGCAACGCAAGCTGCGCGGCTTCCTGCAGCGCGCGAAGGCGCTCGAAGGCGCCGGCGACCGCAAGCTCGACGCCATCACCGCGCAGGTGAAGGGGCTGCTCGCGGACGCCTACGCGCCGATCGTGTTCTGCCGGTTCATCGACACCGCTGAGTACGTCGCCGAGCACCTCACCCAGAAGCTGGGCAAGGGCACGACCGTCGCCTGCGTCACCGGCATGCTGCCGCCCTCGGAACGGGTGGCCCGCATCGCCGAACTGTCGGACGCCGACGGCCCGGTCGTGCTCGTGGCCACCGACTGCCTGTCCGAAGGCGTCAACCTGCAGGACCAGTTCCAGGCCGTCGTCCACTACGACCTGGCCTGGAACCCGACCCGGCACGAGCAGCGGGAGGGCCGCGTCGACCGGTTCGGCCAGCACCGCGACGTCGTCCGCGCCATCACCTTGTACGGCCAGGACAACCGGATCGACGGCATTGTCCTCGACGTCCTGCTCCGCAAGCACGAGGCGATCCGGAAGGCGACAGGCGTGTCGGTGCCGGTGCCCGACAACAGCGACGCCGTGCTGGAGGCTTTGATGGAGGGCTTGATCCTGCGGGGGAGCGACCACCGCCAGGACACCCTCGACTTCGAGTACGACCCGAAGGCCGTCGAGCTCGACAAGGAGTGGAAGTCCGCCGCCGAGCGCGAGAAGGCCTCCCGCACCAAGTTCGCCCAGCGCGCCATCCACCCGGACGAGGTGGCCGCCGAGGTCGCCGAGATCCGCGCCAACCTCGGCACCCACGCCGAGGTCCGCGCCTTCACCGAGCAGGCGCTCACAGCCCTCAAAGCCACCCTCAAGACGACCCAGCGCGGCTTCACCGCGTCCACCGGCCCACTGCCGGGCGGCCTGCTGGACGCCCTCCCACCCGGCCGCGAGAGCCAACTCACGTTCCTGAGCGACTTCCCCGTCGCCAAGGGCGAGAACGTGCTGCACCGCACGGACGCCGCCGTCGAGGCGATCGCCTCCTACGTGCTCGAGTCGGCGCTCGACCCGAACCTGCCCGCCGCCGTGCGGCCCGCCCGCCGCTGCGCGGTCGTCCGGACGGCGGCGGTCGACACGCGCACCACACTCCTGCTCGTCCGCTACCGGTTCCACCTCACCCTGCCGTCACGCGCGGGGGAGCGGACGGCCGTGGCCGAGGACGCCGCCACCCTCGGCTTCACCTCCCGCGACGGCGTCCTGTCGTGGCTGGAGCCCGACGAGGTCGATGCGCTGCTGGACGCCACCCCCTCGGGAAACGTGGCCGACCCGCGGCAGTACCTCACGTCGGCACTCGGCCAGCTCCCGCACCTGCAGGACCATCTGGACGCCCACGGGCAGGCGCTCGCCGACAAGATCCGCGCCTCCCACCGAAGGGTGCGGGCGGCGTCCGGCGCGGTGGTGCGCGGGCTGGGCGTCCGGGCCGAGAGCCCACCGGATGTGCTGGGCGTGTACGTGTTCGTTCCGGTCCCGAAGGGTTGAGAGCCATGGCAGCCGAATCATTCGTGGGCGTCCGGGTGACCGGTGGCCTGCTTCCCGCCGAGTTGTTGTCGCGGATCGCGGCGGGAGGGCTGGCCGGGCAGGCGTCCGGGGACTACCACCTGGCCCCTGGCGAGACCGTCCGCGAGGCGGCGAACCGCGCGTGGGCGTACCTGACCGGCGTCTGGGCCACCTACCGGCAGGCGGCCGACAAGCTGCCGGAATCGGACCGCGGCACCACCCTCACCCGGGAGCGGTGGCTGCTGATCCTGCTGCGCGAACTCGGGTACGGGCGCGTTCCCACCACGCCCGCGGGTGGGTTGACCGCCGACGGCAAACAGCTGCCGGTCTCGCACGCGTGGGAGCACGTGCCGATGCACCTGCTCGGCCACCGGATCGAGCTGGACCGGCGCACCCAGGGCGTCGCCGGCGCAGCCACTTCGTCGCCACAATCGATGGTGCAGGAACTGCTCAACCGGTCGGACGCCCACCTGTGGGCGGTGCTGTCGAATGGGCTCACCCTGCGGCTGCTGCGCGACTCCACGTCGCTGGTCGGGTCGGCCTACATCGAGTTCGACCTGGAGGCCATCTTCGACGGCGACCTGTTCGCCGACTTTC
>CAZZGU010000309.1:0-2602 GCA_964653755.1 uncultured Nigerium sp.
CCGTCGTCGTGGACGACCTCGACACCGGCGTCGACCAGGTCGTCCGCGCCGACGACCTGCTTGCGAGCTCGCCTCGCCAGGCGTGGCTGACCCGGCGCCTCCGCGGTGCGATCCCCGGCTACGCGCACGTGCCCCTGGTGGTCAACGCCCACGGCGTCCGGCTCGCCAAGCGGGACGGCGCCGTCACCCTGGACGACCTCGCGGCGTCCGGCGTGGACGCGGCAGCGGTGTTGTCGCTGCTGGGCTGGTCACTCGGCCTCAGCGAGCGGGGCGAACCCGTCGACGTGGGAACGTTGCTCGCGCGGTTCAGTCCTCGGGTGGTGCCGCGGACGCCGTGGACCTGGCCCCCCTGATCGCCCGCCACACCCAGGTCGAGGGGACGACCCGCCCCGTCGCGAGGTACTCGACCACGTGGTCGTGGAAGAGGTTGTCCTTGACCTGCTCGATGGCGTCCGGACGCCCGAGCACGAGAACGCGGTCGCCGGGCTGCAACTCGAAGTCGTCCGGAGGAAGGCAGCCCAGCCCCTCGCCGCGGACCACCATGACCGGCAGGCACGCGATGGGTCGGTCACGGTCCTCGGGATCACGGACCAGGTCGCGGATCGTGAAGGTGCCCTGACGCATCCAGCGGACGGCGGCGGGCGCGTGCGCGGCGTCCAGGGTGATGCGGGCACTGTCGGGGGCGCCGTCGCCCGCACGGGCGATCAGCCGGTCCATGATGTGCTGGGACCACGCGTCGTCGCGGGTCGTCACGTACTCGATGAACTGCCAGAACGCGGGCGTGACGACGCGGGCCAGCGCCTCCTGCGTCGTGAGTTGGGCGGGGATGAACACCGACTCGGGCGCGAAGGCCTCCAGGAGTTTCTCGTTGCGGCGGGAACCCTGCCGCACCGAGAGGAAGATGCCGGGTTGGGTCAGGCGGGCGTGTCCCGCCATCGCGAGATTGTGGGAGTCGTCCTTGCTCCCGGCCACGAAGCCGACCGCACCCGCGACGTCCGGGAACCCGAGCTTGGCGTCGGCGACGGTCACGTCGAGGCCGGCCGATTCGAGGTCCCGGGCGATCTCGCGGCCGAAGCGGCCGTCCGCGGCAACCACCCAGCGCCCGTCGGCCAGGCCCTCGACCAGCGGCGGGGGCGGGTCCCCCGGAGTGGCCAACAACCACATGACAAAGCGGAACGTCGCCGGCTGACGAAGCCGAAGGACGAGGTAGGTCCCGTACCGGTCGTACGGGTTGATGACCGCGGACGCCCCGAACTCCTGCATGGCGGTCACCGTGGAGCGGTCGTTCGACCGGGCGATCACGGGCACCTCGGGACGCAGCAGGGTGACCGCCATGACGACCGACAGGTTGACGTTGTCCGAGTCGGTGAGCGCCAGCACCCCCTCGCAGTACTTGTGACCCAGGCCGGCCAGCCCCAGCACACGAGGGTCGCGGGCGTCCCCCGCGAGCCCCGGGAAGTCGGCGTTGAACTGGCTCAACGCCAGCGCCTCCAGCGCCTCGGGTTGGGAGTCGATGACCACACAACTGCGGCCCAGGGCGTCCAGCGCCTCGGCGACGGCCATGCCCATCTGGCCGTACCCGGCCAGGATCAGGAACGGCTCACGGAAGCTCCGGACGCGGCGCGCAAAACCCTGCATGGCGAGGGCCTCGCGGAAGCCGTGGTCCTGGAGGAGGGCGAACAGGGCTCCGATCGCGTACGCCCACCCGACGACGCTGAGATAGATGCACACGGTCACCCACATGCGCTGCCCGATCGTGAGCGCGTAAGGGATCTCGCCGAAACCGATCGTCGTGGCGGTGTAGCTCATGAGGTAGAACGCGTCGAACACCGTCATCCGGTAGGGGTTCCCGTCGGAATCCAGCCCCGGAATGAGAGCCAACCCGAACACCGACACCGCGAAGATCACGACCACGGTCACCAGCGGCGCCCGCATGCGACGCAGCACCAGGAAGACGGCGTCGATCGTGGGCGGCTGGTTCGGCACCGTGACCGGGACGCGACGCAGCGGCGACGGAGCGCGCCGCTTGCTGAACGCCGAGTTGGCGAGGAGCTGGAAGGGGTTGACCACGGTCGTGGGTCGGTTCAGCGCCGCCGGAACGAGGCCGTCTCGATGATCAGGAGGGTCACCGAGACGATGTTGGCCAACAGGGCGCCGAGCGCGAGGGAGACCACGCTGGCCGTCCAGTGGGGGGTGAGGCCGGTGGCGGACGCCTGCGTGACCCACACCCACAACGCGGCGGCGCCAATGAGCTGAATGTCAGCGACGAGACTTGTCGCGAGGTGGATGGCGCCGATCTGGGTGCGGTCACCGAACTTGAGCACCGTGGCGATGATGTTGACCACGACTGCGGCGTAGAGCTCGTAGATGTTGTGGTGGACGGCGTTGTCGATCTCGCCGGTCACGTAGCCGAAATTCAGCGTGGCCGCCAGGAGGACGAAGAACCCGAAGACGACCTTCTCGAAGTTCATGCCGCTCACGATAGTGCGCGCGGGGCCGCTTGGCGTTGGGGCGTGGGCGCTCCCGGAACGCAAACACCGCCGGTGTTTCGCGTGTGGGAGGCCGTTGCTGGGAAAACACCGCCGGTACTTCCGGCGTGGCG
>CAZZGU010000310.1:0-2571 GCA_964653755.1 uncultured Nigerium sp.
GCCATGGCGGTCAGGAAGCGAGGACCTCGTCCAGCAGCACCTCGGCGCGGTGCTCCTCCACCTTCTCGGCAAGAGCGAGCTCGGAGACGAGGATCTGGCGCGCCTTGGCGAGCATGCGCTTCTCACCCGCGGAAAGCCCGCGTTCGCGTTCGCGGCGCCACAGGTCGCGGACGACCTCAGCCACCTTCATGACATTGCCCGAATGCAGCTTTTCGAGATTCGCCTTGTAGCGCCGGGACCAGTTGGTCGGCTCCTCGGTGTGGGGCGCGCGCAGCACGCCGAACACACGCTCGAGACCGGCGGCGTCCACGACGTCTCGGACGCCGACCAGATCGAGGTTGCACGCCGGTACGCGGACAACCAGGTCGTTCTGCCCCACGATCCGGAGTACGAGGTAGAGTCTCTCTTCGCCCTTGATGGTGCGGGTTTCGATGTCTTCGATGACAGCCGCGCCATGATTGGGGTAGACCACCGTTTCACCGACAGTAAAAGTCATAATGTTATAGACCCCTTCCTCGGATCGATTGTAGCACGCACAGGAAGAGGCACCGAAGCATATCCTCTAGCCAGACCCCAATTGCGGTCTTGACAAGCGGACATTGCCGTGTCGGGCACCCGGGAGGGTCTCATGTGCAGGGCCCGTGCCGGCCGCCGCGTGTCCGGACGCCGTCGGCGCGGCGGCGGCCCGAGGTCGCGGCGTCCGGCGTCCGGCGGTCCCGACCGTGGCCGGATCGATATCACCGGGCGCGGACGCGGGCTAACAATGGGAGGAACGGGTTCGTTATTCTGGCGGCGTCGTACGTCCGACCATCGAAGCTCAGGAGTCCCGACCATGGATCGCAGCATCACCCGCAGGCCGCTCCACCGTCTGCGCGGACTCGCCGCGGCGGCCGTCCTCGGCGCCGCCCTGACCCTCAGCGGCTGCGGCCTGAACGTCCAGACGCTGCAGGCCTACACCCCGGCACACGGGGTCAACATCGACCAGGGCACCATCAAAGTGCGCAACCTCCTCATCGTGGCCGGCCAGGATGGTTCGGGCGTGCTGTCGGCCTCCATCGTCTCCAGCGAGCCTGACTCGCTGGTGTCGGTGAGTGGCGTGGCGCACCGCCCCGATGGCACGGACGCCAGCCCCCTGACCGCCTCGTTGGCCGCGCCGGTGGAACTCAAGCCGGGCGCGATGACCGTCCTGACCACGCCCGCCCCGGCGATCACGGTGAGCAGCCCCGACCTCAAGCCCGGCCTGACAGCGCAGATGACACTGACATTCGCGTCCGGGCAGCAGGCCACCTCCCTGGTGCCGGTCCTGAGCAGCGAGGACCCGATCTACGCGTCGGTCTTCCCCGGGACGACGGACGCTCCGTCAGCGCCCGCCACCCCCGCCGCCCCCGAGGCGCCGGCCCCGACGGAGACCCCAGCCCCGACGGAGACCCCAGCACCGTAGGCCCGCACGGGGGATCCGGACGGGGGATCCGGACGGGGGACCGGGGCTCAGTCCCCGTACGTGCTCTCCTCGGAGAACAGGGTGCTCACGGACTCCCCCGAGTGGATGCGGCGCACGGTCTCGGCGAACAGGGGCGCCACCGACAGCACCTTCAGCCCGTTGATCGGCTTGTCCTGCGGCACGGTGTTCGTCGTGACGACCTCCCGGACATCCTCCAGCGCGTTGAGGCGTGCCACGGCGTCGCCGGTGAACAGGCCGTGCGTGCAGGCGATCGAGATGCTCCGGACGTCATAGCACCGCAGCTTCTCGATCAGGGTCACGATGCTGCCCCCGGTGGCGATCTCGTCGTCCAGCACGATGCAGTCCCGGCCTTCGACGTCACCCACGATCGTGTCGATCTCGACACGATCGTCGGCCGTCCGGCGCTTGGACGCCGCGGCCATGTCGATCCGGAGGGCGCGGGCGAACGCCCCGGCGGCCTTCGCGTTGCCGAAATCCGGCGACACGACGACGGCGTTGGACAGGTCACGCCCCCGGAAGTGGCGAGCCAGCACGGGGAGGGCGGTCAGATGATCGACCGGGATCGAGAAGAACCCGTGCACCTGCTCGGCGTGCAGGGCCATGGTGACGACCCGGGTGGCGCCCGCCGTGACGAGCAGGTCCGCGACGAGTCGCCCGCCCAACGAGATGCGCGGGGCGTCCTTCTTGTCTGAACGGGCGTAGGCGTAGTGCGGCACCACGACGTTCACGTGAGCGGCCGAGGCCCCGCGAGCGGCGTCCGCCATCATCAGCAACTCCATCAGGTTCTCCTGCGTGGGCGGGCACAGCGGCTGCACGATGTACACGTCGCGCTGCCGGCAGTTGGCGCGCAACTGCACCTGCAGGCAATCGTTGCTGAAGCGTTGGAGGCGCGACGGGCTGAGTTCGACGCCCAGGATCTGGCACATCTCCTCGGCGAAGTCGCGATGGGCGTGGCCGGAGAAGACGGTGATGTCGTTCACCCGCGGAGTCTAGCGAGCCTCGCGGGCCCGAGTGGCTTCACCCGAACTTGTAGCCCAATCCGCGCACCGTGACCAGGAGGGTCGGGTTCGCCGGGTCGCGTTCGATCTTGGAGCGCAGCCGCTTGATGT
>CAZZGU010000311.1:0-2557 GCA_964653755.1 uncultured Nigerium sp.
TGGAAATTCGGGGGTTGGAGTACGTGTATTCCGTTCCGAGGAGTAACGGGGTTCCGCGGGTGGGGTAACGACCCGTTCGGAGCCTGTGGGTGAGGCTCCGAACGGGTCGAGTTATCGGGTTGGCCGGTTGTGTCGACGCATGGAGTCGCCTTGGATCTGGATGAGGTGGGATCGGTTGACGATCCTGTCGAGGATCGCGTCGGCGACGATCTTCTCTTCGACGCGTTCGTGCCACTGCTGGGGGGTCAGTTGGGAGCAGTAGATGGTGGAGCCGGTGTGGAGTCGCTTCTCAGTGAGTTCCAACAGGATGGCGACTTGGGCCCTGGTCGGTTGGGTCAGCATGTAGTCATCGATGATGAGCAGGGCTGGTTTCACATAGCTGTCGAGGGCCTGCCGGGTGGTGCC
The DNA here is from genome assembly GCA_964653755.1 of uncultured Nigerium sp. Taxonomy (GTDB): domain Bacteria; phylum Actinomycetota; class Actinomycetes; order Propionibacteriales; family Propionibacteriaceae; genus Propioniciclava. The sequence goes on from CAZZGU010000311.1 coordinate 406, forward strand.
GGTACTGGCTGCGACGGCGAGGTCGTCGAGCAGGCTGGCCATCCGGGTGTAGGTGGTCGCGTGATGGTTGCGGCAGGCGGCGTTCCCGAGGGCTTGGGCGATGAAGCTCTTGCCGACGCCGGTCTTGCCGAGGACGAGGACGTCGTGGCGGGCGGCGATGTAGCCGCAGGTGGCCAGCGACAGGATCTTCTTCTTGTCGAGGCCGCGTTCGGGTCGGTAGTCGATCGCTTCGATGCAGGCGGTCGGGTTGGTGAACCCGGCACGTTTGCCGAGCAGGGTCGTCTTGTGGCTTTGCCGGAAGTCCCACTCGGTGTCGATGAGCATGCCGATCCGTTCCTCGAACGTGAGGTCGTCGTAGGCCGGGTTGTCGCACATCTGGCGCAGCGTCAGCGCCAGATGGTTGAGCCGCATCCGGCGCATCTTGTCGTAGGTCTGCTCGGCGATCACAGCTGACCCTCCAGTCGGTAGTAGTCCGACCCACGAACCAGGCCCGCGTCGCCGACGCCCGGCAGGTCCTGCAGCGTCTTGTCGGCGACCGCGACGATCTGTGGCCGGCGGGCCAGCGTCTTGATCTGGGAGTAGGTCGGGTTGGCCGACAAGGCGACCGCGCGCTCGCAGACCTCCTCCAGGAACGTGTTACCCCTTGTCCTGGCGTACCCGAGGACACCGAGGCAGGCCCGGTAGGTCTGTGCTGGATGCGGTTTCGAGGCCAGGATCGACTCGATCACCTTCAGACAGGCCGGGCCGACTGATGCCGCCCAGGAGGTGAACCGGGTCGGGTTCCATTCCTCCAGGTACAGCTTGTGCTTCTCGGGCATGTGATCTTCGAGGACTGAGGCCTGGTTCAGCCGCCCTTTCAGCCTAGGGTGCGAGCAGACCCTTTGGCCTTCGAGGAACACCTCGACCGTGGTCGCGGTGAGCCGAACATCGACCTGCTTGCCGATCAGTCGATGCGGTACCGAGTAGCGTTGCCGCTCGACCTGGACGCAGTAGTCAACACCAACCTTCGCGGTCCGCCACAACGCCAACTCGAAGTCCTGGACGGGCAACGGCCGAAGCGTCGGGGCCTCCTCCGCGGCGAACACGTCGTTGCGGGAGTAGTCCAAGCCCTTGAACGGTTGGCTGTTCAACACGGCGACTCTGGCCCGGATCGCTTGGTTCACCTCGCCCAAGGAGAAGAACTTCTCCTCCCGGAGGTAGGCGATCACCCACGTCTGGACGAACTTGACTGTGTTTTCGGCTGACGCCTTGTCTCTCGGGCGTCTGGGTCTGGCCGGCAGTACTGCGAAACCGTAATGCGTAGCCAGCTGGCCATAGTCCTTGTTCACCCGCGGGTCGTAGTAGTCAGGCTTGGCGACACCGGTCCGGCAGTTGTCCGGGGTGACCAGCTCCGGCACCCCGCCGAAGAACCTCAGCATCCCCACGTGTGCCTTGATCCAGGACGGCTGCTTCATGTCGTCGAACGCCTCCACGTACAGCCGCTGCGAATACGGCAGGCACCCCACGAACACCCACGGCCTGACCAGCTCACCGGTCGACCGGTCCACGTACTCGGCCCTCGCGCCGGCCCAGTCCACCTCGGCGAGCCGTCCCGGGACGTGCCGGATGCGCATCGTGGCCGCGCCGAGCCCCCGCTCCTTGCGCCACTGCGCGTACAGGCCGCAGTACTGCGAGTACTGATACCCCTTCACCCCGGCCGCTGCGCAGGAACGCGCGTACTCATCCCACAGCAAGCTGAGGTTCACGCCGTCCTTCTTCAACTGGCGCTCCACGTCGGCGAAGTCGGGCTGCTGATGGTCACCGACCTTCTCCACCGGGCCGAACAACAACAGCCGAGCCCGTTCCTCTCCCTGGGCCGCCAACTCAGCCGACCCGAGGTGCTTCGCCCGCGACGCCTTCAGAGTCTTGTTGACCGTCGCCAAGCTGCAACGCAGCGCCGACGCAATATCACGCTGCGGCACACCCCCCTCCGACAACCGCACGATCTCGATCACCTTGCTCATGAACGAACCTCTCAATCCGACCACGACGCCCACCACGGACGCCGCCCGTCAGACTCCCGGGTCCCAGAGCAGAACCAGCGCGTTACCCAAACCTCGGAACCGCGTTACCCACCCATCGGAACAGCGCTACTCCAAGGTCGCAATCTCCA
>CAZZGU010000312.1:0-2531 GCA_964653755.1 uncultured Nigerium sp.
CTCGAACTCGGCCAGTCCGACGTTCTCGGTCGTCGCCGCGACCGTGGTCGCGGTGAAGGTCACGCTGGTGGTCGTCTTCTGGGCAAACGTCACGGTGGTGGCGCCGCCGGCGTTGTCGAGCGACCCCACGTTCACGGTGGACCCGTCCGAGAACGTCAACGTGCCCGCAGTGACGTGGTCGTTGGTGTTGATGCGGTCGTACAGGACGACCTTGTTCGTCGTGACGGCGGCCGGGAACGCGATCTTGACCCAACTGCCCGCCTTGCCGGCCAGCGTCGTCCACTCCTTCGAGTCGTCGACGGGGTAGCCGCTCGCGGAGCCGTCCGCGACCTTGGCGGCGGTGGAGGCGGTGGTCGTGTCCTGGGAGGAGGCGGTGATGGTCACGCCGGCCGTCCGGGCCAGGTTGACGACCCCGGCAGCGTTGACGGTGACGACGACCGAGTCTGTGGCCGTCAACCCACCCTTGGCGACCGTGACGGCGAAGGTGTACGTGCCCGCTGCGGTCGGCTTGAAGGTCGGTTTCGCGGTCGTGGGTCCGGTCAGGGTCACGGCCGTACCGGCGGTCTGCTTCCAGGAGAAGGTGCTGCCGGTGGTGGAGGCGGAGGCGTCGAGGGTGACGGTGGCGCCGACGGCGACGGACTGGTCCGGGCCGGCCTTGGCGGTCGGCGCGGTGAGGGCGGCCTTGTAGGTCGGGAGGTAGGAGGCGACCTTCGACCGGATCGTGCCGAACTGCGAGTAGACGTACTGCCCGGGGCAGTCGGTGGCGTTCTCGTCGCGGTGCCCGGAGATGGCGTTGAGGAACGTCGAGCCGCCGTCCTGGCCGCCCGAGCCGTACGTCGTGCCGTTGGGATCGACGCCGTGGAGGGCGAACTTCCAGGCGATGACGCGCTCGGCGGTCTCGAGCATCGCGGACGCCGGCTGTGCGGTCTGGTAGTTGCCCATCAGGGAGATGCCGGTGGTGCGGGCGTTGGTGAGTCCGTAGGCGTGGCCGCCCTGGACGGCCTTGTCGACGCCGCCGCCGCGTCCCTCCCAGGCGCGTCCGTACTTGTCAACGAGGAAGTTGTAGGCCATGTCGTTCCAGCCGCGTCCGGTGACGTGGTACTTCTGGATCGAGCGCAGGATGCCCGGGACGTCGGCCTGGGTGTACGTGTTCGTGCCTGCGGTGTGGTGGATCATCGCGCCAGTCACCTGGGAGTAGGTGTACGCGTAGCGGACCAGGCTCTCGTCGGCGCCCCACGAGGCACGCGAGAGGATCTGCGGGTTCGACCAGGCGTAGGACTCCGCAGCCTCGGCGGTCGCCACGCCGATGGTCTTCGTGGCGGTCTGGGGCGAGGTGTAGAGGCTCAGCGTCACGGCCAGGTTGGTCGCGGCGACCGTGACTGCCTCGACGGAATCGACCCCGGCGATGACGAAGGGGTCCGTGCCGCCTTTGCCGTTGCCGGGCTCGGTGGGATCGGCGGGGTCGACGTCGACGGACGCCCAGTCGCTCGCTTCGCCGTCGATCACCTGACGGAGGAAGACCTCGGCGGGATCGGATCCGGGCCAGGTCACCGCGGCGACGCCGGAGCGGTGGGTCACGTCGAGTTCTGCGTACTGGACGATCTTGCCCGTGACGTCGACGGGGAGGCCGAGGTCGGCGTCCGTTTGGGCGAGGGCCTTGCTGGCCGTGTCGACCTCCGGCGGGTCACCAGGGGACGCGTCGGCAACGAAGACGAGTCCGGGGTTGATGACGAGCAGGAGGGCGGTGATGAGGGTGACAGCCAGTCTGCGCATGGCCGCATGCTAGGCGGGATCGGGGTTCGACACCGCCTTCGGGCGAGGTTCAAAGTGCCGCTGAGCAGGGCGGATGCGTGCAGGTCGGCGGCGTCGGGGTGGTCACGGAGCGGCGCGGGGCTCAGGGGATGACTAGGGGTTTTGCCGGGGGATGGGAGGGATGTTCGGGGCCGCGTCCGCGCGCTCGGCGGGACCGAAACCCACCTCGAGTGGGGGTCGAGAGTACGCCCGGCCGCGAGCGCCCACGCAGGGGTGACCGCGAGCGCCACGCAGGGGTGACACAGTCCCGCTTTCGTCGTCACGGACGGGCTGAGCGACAGCGCCCGTGTCGGAAGTCACGCACGGGCTGAGCGACAGCGCCCGTGTCGGAAGTCACGCACGGGCTGAGCGCGGCGCCACGCCACTTGAGATCATTTCCGCCGGTTGCAACCGTGGCGGCTGTCCTCACGCGTGGCGTCCAGGTGGGCGTTTGTCCTTGCCCGGCGCAGGCGTCCGGAACCGGCGCGTTTGAGCGCCCGCCTCGGCGCAGGCGTCCTGAACCGGCGCGTTTGAGCGCCCGGCTCGGCGGAGGCGTGTCTACTAGCCGGCGCATCTTCCATCACGACCCATCCGTCGACCGCATGCGATGCCGCGTTGCGAACAACCGGGGCCGGCGACACGAAACCCGGGCCCTCGGCGTCCGAAGGCAGGCCCTCGGCGTCCGGAAGGCAGGCCCTCGGCGTCCGGAAGGCAGGCCCTCGGCGTCCGGAAGGCAGGCC
>CAZZGU010000313.1:0-2503 GCA_964653755.1 uncultured Nigerium sp.
CCTCGGCCAGCACCTCGTGGGCTGGTCTGAGGGTGCGCGTCTGCTCCATACACTCACGCTACAACCCGCCTCCGACAAATCGAACACCGGTGTCACGCGTTGTGCAAGGGAAATCGGCCACCTCTTTTCGAACAGCAGGCCGACTGTCGGCCGTGCGGCAGCGCAAGCCGCGTGCTTGAATGACGCAACAACGCGAGGAGGATGTATGCGCGGGCCTGACGCTTCCAGCCATGCACACATGTCGGCTGGGGCCCATACCTCATGAAGGTCGAGGTCGGCTGGGTCACGGCGACGGGCCTGCGCGCCGACAACCAGGACTGCGTGCTCGTCGCCGGCATGCTGAGTGCCGGGGACGCGGCGCAGGAGGCGTCCTTCGACGTCGACGCCGACCATCCGTTGCTTGTTGCCGTGTTCGACGGACTGGGCGGGCACGCCGGTGGCGGGGTGGCGTCCCGGGTGGCCGCGGGGGTGCTGGGTGGAGCCCGTGTGCCGCGCGACGACGACGAACTGACCGCGCTCGTCCGGTTGGCGAGCCGGACGGTCTCCAACTACTCCAAGACGATCCCCCGCACCCGAGGGATGGCAACCACCGTGGTCGGCTTCGTGCTCGACGGCTCGTCGTGCCGCGTGTTCCACGCCGGCGACTCCCTGGCCTTCCGGCTGGCCGACGGGGCGCTCGGACGCCTCACCGACCCGCACGTCGAGCCGGACCCCTGGCGTCCTGGAGCCACGCTCATCACGCGTTACCTCGGAATGGGCGCCGACCCTGGCCTGGAGATCCGCACGCTGGCGCTCGAGGGCCCGCTGCGGCTGCTCGCCAGCTCCGACGGGGTCAGCGAGGTGCTGTCAGCGGACGCCCTGCGGGCACCGTTGGCGTCCGGCACTGCAGCGGACGCCGCCCGCAGCCTGGTCGCGGCCGCCGCACGGGCGGGCAGCCAGGACAACATGACGGCGCTGGTGGTGAACGTGCCGGTGTGACGGCCTCACCACCAGGGTGACCTCCAGCACGACCAGAGGGGGGACCTGGGGATGCGGCGACCGGAGGAGACGAACGCGGGCGACGGGTCTGCGGGATCGCTGTTCGCCGATCGCGTCGACGAGAGCGTGGCGCTGGCGCATTCGCTACGGAACCGCGCGCACCGGGTGCGCTCGTCCAGTCGATGGCGTCCCGGAACCGCCGCAGATCGGACGCCCGCTGCCGGACGTGCCGACCCAGTGGCTGGAGCCCGTGGACTTCGACCTCGTGCTGTTCGACGGGCTGACCAAGGAGATCGTCGAGGAGATCCTGCGCCAGCAGCTGGAGAACCTGCGCGAGGTCGCCGGCTGCCGCGGCTACGAGCTCACCTGGACCGAGGGCATCTTCGACCGCCTGCTCACCGGCTGGACGCCGCGGGCCGGAGCCCGCATCGCGTTCACGATCCTGCGCGGGCGGGTGGAGGAGCAGTTGGCGCTGGCCAAGGTCACCGGCGAACTGGAAGGCGTGAAGCGCATCGACCTGCGCCTGCTGCCGAGCGACCCGGATCCGGACGAGATCGGACGCGCGCGCAGGGTGCGCGAAGGGGAGGTGCTGGTCATCCACGTCGGATGATCCATGGTGTCTGGGGCGGGGGATCTCACGCCACCGGCTGGCAGGGGCCCCTCATCTGGCGCACCGCGTTCGCCACGGAACCCGCCGAGCGGTTCGCCGGCTTCGGACGCCCCGTCCTCGCCCCTGTCGCGGGGACGGTTCTCGAGACCCATGACGGCGAACCCGACCACGAGGCCCGCCGTTCGCCCTGCAACGCGGGACCGTCGGCGTCCAACCTGGCGATTTCGTCAGCGCCGGCCAGCAGGTCGGCGCGTGCGGTAACTCCGGCAACAGCACCCAGCCGCACGTCCACGTCCAGGTGATCGACACCATGGCACACGTGCGCGCGTACGGATTCATCGGCTGAGCTGTCCCTCGAACGAGGCGACCGCCGGGGGCCGCTGCCTCGCTGGTGCCGCCCTGCACCAACTCGAGGCGCTCGGAGTAGGGGGGCCGGCGAGCTTCCCGCCGGGTCCGCCCGGTAGCCTGACCCCATGGATACCCGTCCGCGCGTGCGCGTGGTCGGCGAGGGTGACCGCGCCGACACGGTGTGGAACTGGCTCCTGGATTCCGGAGCCCATCCGGTGACCGGGGGAGGCGACGTCGGCGGCGTCGTCCTGGCGTCCGCCACGACCGAAGCCCCGCCCGAAGACCTTCCGGTGCTCGACGCCACGACGGCGACGCGCCAGGAGGTCGCGAGCTTCGCGCGCCGGCTGGCGGGGCGATCGGCGCACGTCTTTGACGACCACGGCTCCCCGCAGGGGTGGCCGCGCGGGAGCTACTGAGCCCTCCCCGGAGGCGCCGCCCACCACCGCGCGTTGCCCCACCCCACGTGGGCGTCCGATCATGGTCTCGACGTGGACGCCGTCCTGCGAGTCTGCCCCGGACGCCGCAGCGCCACACCGTCGTCATCACCCACGCCCCTTCCGGCCGGGC
>CAZZGU010000314.1:0-2497 GCA_964653755.1 uncultured Nigerium sp.
CGGAACACGAGATCGCGATTGAGTGTGTAGTTGACAGTCGCGCTGAGGAGGCGCGCGGCCACCACGGAAGCAGCGAGGTGGCCGGTCAGGGCCACCAGAGTCAGCAACGCCACGACGTCGATGAAGGCGCTCATCAGGGAGGAGGCCAGGAAGGCGAGGAGCGGAGCGTAGATGCGAATGGAGTCACGGATGGGCCGAAAGTGCGAGGAGGTGTTCTCGTCCAGGTAGATGGTCTCGATGGGGATCTCGGTGAGCTGGATCCGGGCGGTTGCGGCACGCAGCAGCACGTTGAACTCGTACTCGAACCGATCGCCTGGGGGGCCGCCCAGCCAGGGCAGCAGAGAGGCCGGGAATGCGCGGAGCCCCGTTTGGGTGTCGCGTACGGCTACACCGGTGAGCGTCCGGAAGAGCCACCGCGTGAGTGTGTTGCCGAGCCGGGAACGCAGCGGGACGCTCCCGGCGAAACACCGGCTCCCCAGCACGATCGTGTCCTCGGTGACCTGGCCGGCGACGCGGGCGATGTCGCGCGGCGAGTGCTGGCCGTCACTGTCGGCACAGACGACTGCCTCGCCCGGAGCGTTCGCTGTCGCCCACGCGAACCCGGTGCGCAGCGCGTGACCCTTGCCGCGGTTCCTCTCTGAGCGGACGAGGTGGGCGCCGGCGTCCACGGCGAGGGCGAAGACGGAGTCGAAGGCAGCGCCCGAACCATCGTCGACCACCAGGACCTGGGCGTCCGGGAGTTGCGCCCGGAGATCACGGACGAGTTGGGGCAGGAACGGGCCGGGCTCGAACGAGGGAATACAAACCAGCATCGACTCAGCCCCTGACGTAGATGATGTCGGAGGTGCCGCGTTCTCGCCCTCGACCGAGGGGGTTGTTGACGAGGGTGCCGTCGAGGACCATCGTCGAACTGCCTCCGCCGTCGAGGTTGTAGGCGAGCACGGCTCCGAGACCGCTGAAGATCGCGGCGAACTCGGTCATCGTGACTCCCCGGCTGTAGCCGGGACTCCGGCCGTCGACGACAATCGCCACGAGGTGACGGGGCGCGATCATCCCGAGCCCCGTGCGCGGCTGTTGTCCTTGGATTGAGTGGTTGCCGACGTTGGTGTCCACTTCGACGGCGTCGATCCCGGCCACGACGGACCCGTCCTCGACGAGGGTCGGCCCGAACGACCAGGCTTGCCAGGCGCCACCCTTGACCATGGTGGCCGCGTTCGTGGCGGTTTCGTCGTAGGTGAAGAGCGAGCCCGAGCGGTCGAGGGCGAGCCCCTGACGCGTCCCGCGATCGCGGAACGCGACGCCATTGCGGATGACGATGCCGGTGTCGCGGAAGCCGTAGTAGTCGCCGTTGATGGCGAAGCTGGCGCCGTTCTCGTCTGCGATCACGGACGGCTTTTCGATGATGTTCTCGCCGAAGGTGTCTTCGGCGAACGCCGTGAGCAGGGACTCCGTGGCCGGGAGCCGGATGTCCGCGACGTACCAGGTCACCCGGGCCGAACCCGAGCCGGACGTGTGCGTGGTCACGGCGACCTCTGCGCCGGCTGCTGCAGACGGCGTGGGTGTCGATGCGCTCCAGAGCCCCGAGGCCGTGGCCACCTCAGCGTGCTCGATGAGGAATCGATCGACAGCCCAGGCCGTCCCACCCCCCAGCCCCGCGATCACGGCTGCCGCACCCCCGAGGAGCGCGCGGCGCGGGAGTCGGCGGGGAGGCCCGGTCGGGTCTGTCGAGATGCTCATGACAATCTTCTACGGGGCGCCCCTGTGCCCTCGCTGTGCCTCGACTAGGTCCCCAGCGTGAGCGCCACGGGCGCGGCGCTGCTCGCGAGGGGCATGCGTCGGCGAGGCGCAGCGTGCGCCGCCCTTGACCGCGTGCCCTCCCCGGCTATGCTGTCGGGCATGCCCTCCCCGGCGCGACGGAGCCCGGGGATGCGGGCGGCTGGGTTGCAGCAGCCGCTTCGGAGGGCTACACTAGCGTTTTGCCCCAATTGACGACCCGTGGCTCGATTTGACGCGGGCCGTTTCGCATGCAAAGAACCGCTTTGCCGGGTTTCTTGGAAGGACCACACCTTGGCCGTCTCGCGCACTGCGTCGAAGAACACCAACGTCGTCTCCGCCAGCCGACGCATTTCATTTGCGAAGATCCATGAACCGCTGGAAGTCCCCAACCTGCTTGACCTGCAGGTGGATGCCTTCGACTGGCTGGTCGGCAACGACGTGTGGCGTGATCGCGTCGCCGCCGCTCTCGCCGAGGGCCGCACCGACATCAACACGAAGTCCGGCCTGGAGGAGATCTTCGAGGAGATCTCGCCGATCGAGGACCTCTCCCAGACCATGTCGCTGTCCTTCCGTGACCATCGCTTCGAAGATCCGAAGTACACCGTGGAGGAGTGCAAGGATCGCGACGTCACCTACGCGGCGCCCCTGTTCGTCACTGCCGAGTTCATGAACAACGACACGGGCGAGATCAAGAGCCAGACTGTGTTCCTGGGTGATTTCC